>JBLYYV010000404.1:0-4662 GCA_048550095.1 Gammaproteobacteria bacterium | reverse complement strand
GCCGCACTGATCAATAATTTCGTGCTGGCGTACTTCCTGGGTATCTGCCCGTTCTTCGGCGTGTCGGGGAAACTCGAGACGGCCACTCGCATGGGCGGCGCCGTCGCGTTCGTCATGCTGGTCGCGTCCGTCTGTGCGTATTCGATCAACCTGGTACTCGAGGCCATCGACGCGCCGTACCTGCGGATCATCTCCTACATACTGGTGATCGCCTCGACCGTGCAGCTCGTGGAAATGATAATCCGCAAACTGAGCCCGGCGACGTTTCGTGCGATGGGCATCTATCTGCCGCTGATCACGACGAATTGCGCGATTCTCGGGCTCGCGCTGTTCCAGACCAACCGCGGTTACGGGTTCGTGCAGGCCGTCGTGTTTTCGCTCGGCGCCGGTGCCGGTTTCTCGCTGGCGCTCGTGCTGATGGCCGGGGTTCGTGAGAAACTGGATCTGGCCAGCGTGCCGGATCTCGCGAGGGGAACCGCGGCGGCGCTGGTCGTGGCCGGAATACTTTCCATGGGTTTCATGGGTTTCGCGGGGCTGGGGCGATGAGTTTGATTGCACAAGTCGTTTTGGTCGCAGCATTGATCGCCGGCATGATGCTGTTTCGCCTG
Source organism: Gammaproteobacteria bacterium (assembly GCA_048550095.1). Taxonomy (GTDB): domain Bacteria; phylum Pseudomonadota; class Gammaproteobacteria; order Steroidobacterales; genus SMWD01. The sequence continues at coordinate 4,054 of JBLYYV010000404.1, read as the reverse complement.
CTGGCCGAACGCCTCATAACGAAGTCCAGACTCCGCGCCCGCCAGACCGACGCCAAATGTGGAAACACAGAATGTTTTCGCGCCTGCGACGACGATATCGCAGGCGCCCGAGAATCTGTCACCGATAAAAACGCAATGAAGAGGAGTGCCTGTCGTGCGCCTTGAAGACTTTCCAACAGCACCGCATTACGCAGCGACCATCCTGAGTACAGAACGCATTACCGACGCCGGTGCGCCGGTCGAAGTACGCGAGCTCGTGCTCGAGGTCGAACAACACAAATTCGATTTCGAGGTCGGACAATGCATCGGCGTGCTGACGGAGGGGCCGGTAGAGTTCGGCAGCGCGACGCACCATCGACTGTACAGCGTGGCCGACACCCCGACGGGCGGTGATAAACCCGAGATCACGATCGTTGTCCGCCGCTGCAGCTACATCGACGATTACAGCGGCGAGACCTATGACGGCGTCAGCTCGAACTATATTTGCGACCGCACGAAAGGCGATCAGTTATCGATTACGGGCCCTTACGGCGCGCCCTTCCGCGTGCCGGATGACAAGAGCGCCAACATCATCATGATCGGGCTCGGCACCGGGATCGCGCCGTTTCGCGGGTTGCTGAAGCGTATTTATAAGGAAATCGGATCGTGGCAAGGCGAGGTTCGCTTGCTGTACGGAGCGCATTCCGGCCTCGAGTTGCTCTACATGAATACGACCCGAGACGACGTCGCCAACTACACCGGAGAGAGCGGCTTCGAAGCCATCAAGGCGCTGAGCCCGCGGCCCGACTGGGGCGATCCGATCGCCTGGAACGAAGCCCTCGCGGAACGCGCCGACGAGATTCGCGACATGATTACAGCGGAGAACACGTATATCTACGTGTCAGGCCTGAGTCAGATCAGTGATCCGCTCGATGATATGTTCGCCAAACTAAGCGAGCCATCGAAAGACTGGGCGACGAGGAAACACGAGCTCATCGACCAGCATCGCTGGGTCGAGCTGCTGTACTAGATTTCGTCACCGTACTAGAACAACGGCTCTCCATACGTGAAGAAACTCGCCGCGTTGATGATCAGCGCGGCGCCGAGCAGCCCGAACAGAACCGGCATCAGAATTGCGCTGAACTGCTCGACGCGTTCGTTAATTCGGCCCAGCAAGTCGCGACTACCCTCACCCATGGCCAACCGCAGGATCGGCACGATCAGGAACGGCACTGCATAGGCCGTGTTGTAGGCGATCAGGGTTGCGTATCCCTGCGGCGCAGTGAGATCCGCTTTCATGATCTGCCCCAGCGCCGCGAAGTACGGCACGGCGAACGGAATTCCGATGAAATTCACGATCGCACCATAGAAGAAAGAAGCGACGGGCGTCAGCGGTGGCTCAGTGTTTTCGGGCCGCTTGCCGGTATCCGAGCGACTGCGAAAAGCAAACCATACCAGCAGCGCACCTATGACGACGCTTGCCCCGTAGTCGGCCGGTTCGGCGCTGTTGAGGCGGTCCATAATGGCTTCCAACCAGATCGCCAGAATGACGCCTGCGATGAAGTACGCGACCGTATGCCCGATCAGCAGCGCACCGCTATTCAGGAACGGCCGATCCGTGCCGACCGCATAAACCATAAAGGCGAACAGGACCGGATTGACGACGTCCGTCAACAGAATAGGGATCAGCGTGCCGATGAGTTCCGTCATAGAGATTTTTCGGCCGATGCAAAAAAAACGGGCGAACGGGGCGCCGAAGTATTAACCCGTTTTCGAATAGCTCGCATACAGCATACCCGCAGAATCCGGGAAGTCGGAATTTTAGTATGCGAACCCAGGTATAGAGAAATCATTCCGCTACACTAGACACGCGGCGAGTAAATCAGGCCGCCGGTATAGTATTGAACGGCGCAACCGGAGGCGAAATGACGAACGATAAGGAACTCGACGGCAAGACGGTAATCGTTACCGGCGGCACCATGGGCATCGGTTTCGGGATCGCGACGCGGCTCGCAAAATACGGCGCTCGGATCGTGATTACCAGCCGTAACAGCGATACCGGTGAGGCCGCCGCGGACCGCTTGCGCGAGTCAGCGGGGGGCGATCCCGACGATGTCGCGTATTACCGGATGGACATCACGTCCGAAGCCGACAACGAGAACGTCGTCAAATTTTCAGCCGAAAGATTCGGAGCCCTGCACGCGATGGTCAACAACGCGGTATTCCCGGGTGATTTTCAGCTACTGGCCGACGAGTCGCTCGACAGCTTCCAGAAGGTCATCGATACCAACGTGACCGGCACCTATCTCGGCATGAAATTCGCGATCAGGCAGTTCCTCGAGCAGGGCGCCGACACAGGGGACAACTACTCGATCATCAACATCAGCTCGGGCGCGACGCGCGACACGGGCATGAGAATGGCGCCGTATATCGCATCGAAACGGGCAGTCGAGGGGCTCACGCAGGCTGCGGCGCTCGAGTATTCCGGGCAGGGCATTCGAATCAATACGCTGCTGTTTGGCGTATTCGAAACCGAAAAAGCCAAGCAGCTGCACGAGGCGATGCCGCAGGTGAGGGAGAAGAACGCGGCCAAGCACCATGTGGGGCGCTTCGGCGACCCGGAGCATGACGCCGGGGAGGCTGCCGCGTACCTGATATCGGAGCGGAGCTCATTCGTGACGGGCACGACCCTGTTCGTCGACGGCGGCATGTGCCTTTAGGGAGGAATCTGCGGTAAGTGCTGCGAATCGAGCTATTCGCGCGGCGAGGCCGACCGAGACGCCGTGGCCAGTCCAGCCCATACCGCCGCGCTCTGGTCAATTGGCGCCCATCGATGCCACACTATGCCCTCTCGATCCAACCGACCAAAGGTAACGTCATGACAGGCAAGATTCTTCTCGGCGCATCGGCATCACTCATTTGCAGTTCGTTTCTGAATGCCGCCGAATTGCCCGACCCGACCTCGACAACGTTTTGTGGAGAGGTCCAGGCCATCCTGGCCAATACGGAGGTTCAGGGCGAAGTGACGTTATTCGATAACATGCCAGACTATCGGCACTCGAAGCCCATGATCGACCCGTTGACGAACTACCAGGTCGTAACCTACCGGGAACAGACGCCCATCATGGTGTCATGCAAGATCAAGGGTGCTGCGCATATCAGATCCGGCTATGGCGACGACACGGCTGGCGAGCAACAATATTGCCCCACGATTACGCGGATGACGGTGGCGCAGGCGGCCGCTGAACTTGCAGCAGCAGGCGACGCGGCGGCTGCCGAGCGCGCGCGTGGTTTCGTCGTCGATGAGAACGAGCCGTACATGACCGGCCGGGACTACCTTTCAGATTTCGAATTGAGCTATACCGGTGACGACGGAGTAATTCATCTGCAGTCACCCGGGCTATTCCACGACTACGACAGCTGGACGACCATTATTTTGCCGGAGAAATTCGAAGGGCAGACCTACTGCCATCTCGCAACCGCAGACTATGTGAAGGCCCTGGCGACCGGCGACATGGAACCCGGCACGAAGATCACGACGGCCGACGACGCGCCGGTTCAGCCATATTAGTCGAGCAATGGCGCAAAATAAAAAGCCCCGTCACTCTTGCGAGCGACGGGGCTTTCCTGTTTAGAAGCCTGGCAGTGACCTACTCTCACATGGGGAGACCCCACACTACCATCGGCGCTAAGCGTTTTCACTTCTGAGTTCGAAATGGATTCAGGTGGTTCCCACTCGCTATTGCCGCCAGGCAAACTGGTTGAAAACAGGGAATCCCCCGTTTTCTAAATCAAAAATTCGGATGTTGTTCTGACGTCCAGGGATGGACGAACATCGCGGAGCACAGGCGACCGAAGGAAGTACCTTCAGGTAGATGTGCGTTAGCGATGAGACGTCTATCACAAGACTGCAAAGCACTTCTTTCAAAGTTGCTTGAATTTATATGGCCAAGCCGCACGGGCAATTAGTACTGGTTAGCTTCATACATTACTGCACTTCCACATCCAGCCTATCAACGTTGTAGTCTTCAACGGCCCTTCAGAGACTTCAAGAGTCTAGTGAGAATTAATCTTG
>JBLYYV010000403.1:0-10839 GCA_048550095.1 Gammaproteobacteria bacterium | reverse complement strand
TCGTCCACGCACTGACCGGGCCGGTGTTTATCAACGGCGCCGAGGCGGGCGACGTGTTGGCGGTGACCATCGAGTCGGTCGAGCCTGCCGACGTTGGCTGGACCGACGCTGGACCGCGTGGTTTCGCCGGTGACCAGTTTGGAACCGACGAGCGTTTCATCGTATGGCGCATCAATGACCACTTTGCCGTCAGCGATGCGTTGCCGGGCGTGCGTATTCCGAATGCGAGTTTTCCCGGCGTGGTGACAACTTTGCCCGGCGAGAAGCTGCTGGCCGATGTGTTGGCGCGAGAGACGCAGCTACTCGAATCGGGCGGTGCCGTGATGAACCCCGACCCGGACGAGGCAGAGCCGGCAAAACTATGTGGGGCGGAAGGAACGAAACCGGCGGAGTGTTTGCGAACGATCCCGCCGAGAGAGCATGGCGGCAACATGGATATCCGCTATATCACCACGGGCACCACCGTGTATCTCCCGTGTTACATCGAAGGCTGTGGACTTGCGGTCGGCGACTTCCATTACGCCCAGGGCGACGGCGAAGTGGCCGGCACGGCGATAGAGATGGGTGGCAGGATGACGGTCACCACGCGCATTGTCGAAGATCCGCCGGACTTATCCCGGGGCCCTCATTACGAGGGCCCGGCATCGGTGCTGAGGATTCCGTCGGAGCGCTTTTATGCCGTGACCGGCTTCCCGCTCAAAGAGGAAGGCAGCGTGCCCGCCAACCTCGCCTACCTGGAATCCCCCAAGATTGCGGGATTAAGCAATCTGTCGGGCGATATCAATCTCGCGGCCAGAAACGCCCTGGCCGCGATGATTGACTACATCATGTCGGAGTATGGCTACGACCGGACGCAGGCCTACATGATCGCGAGCGTTGCTGTCGATCTGCGGATCGGCCAACTCGTTGATATCCCGAACGTCGGTGTGACCGCGATACTGCCGTTGGATATTTTCGTCGGGCGCGACTGACAATTCCTGTTGGCGTTGCGAATTCAGGGGTCAAGAACTACGGGGTCGTCGAACAGTAGCCAGCGTTCTTTCTCGACTCCGTCGAACAAGACCGAGAATCGCTCGTCGTCAGATGACTCGTCGGTGACGTTTCTGATGTAGATCTTTCGAACCTGGTCGGGATATTCTTTCAGCAAGCTCGCGTAGACCTCCGGATCCTGCTCGCCGCTGTCGCCGACCAGCACGAAGTCTCTGTTCGGATATGCGTTCAATATCAGCCTGATTGCATGCGGCTTGGTCTCCGTGCCCTTCTTGAAGAGGTCGAACAGTGTCTCATCGCGAAAGCGCACCTGTTTCAGGTTCAGGCTCGACCAGGGGAAACCCGCAGCGTCCATGAATTCACTGAGCGGTGAATACAGCTGCCACGGGCTCGACGACACGAAATGCAGGCTTGCATCCTGATTCGCCCAGTTGCTGTATCTCGACGCCATACCCGGTACAGCGACGAAGTCGAGAAAAAACGTGTGGTCGAGGAGTTTTCTGCGATCGGTGACGGCCGATACCTTTATGGTGTCGTCAATATCGCTGATGATCGATAGCCCGACCGGTCCCACCAGTCGAACTTCACCCCCGAATGCGCGTCGGTCATTCGCGCCGGTTACCATGGAGAACTTGACGATGCTGTCGTCTGCGTACGCTTCGATCTCGCCAGCCGGAAACGTCAACAGGGTTTCGAAGTGGCCGTTCGCCTCGGACGGAGGCAGCTCGACCGTGCGCCCGGCGATATCAATAACGATTATCTTGCCGCGCTCATTGTCGGCGATCAGCAGGTTCAGGCGATCGGCGAAATTGCTTTCAGTTTCCGCAGTCGCTTCGAGCTCGAATTCCTCTTCGAGGATCCTGGCGAAAGCCGATTTTCTCGCAGAGCTGTCTTGCGGCTCGTACACCCAGCCGTGTATCGGGACTTGCCACTGCCGGGACGCCTCATCCAGCCAGGCCGTCGTATTAAAAAACACGACATGCTCGTCGTTGGAGATATTCGAATGGGCTATTTGTGAATCGCCGGCCAGGTAGCCGTAAAGGTAGTATCCGGCAATTAGCGCTGTACCGATTGAAATTGTCAGCGTTGCTCTCATAAGGCGTACGCGATTCTACACCGGCTGACGCCAGTCGGTGGCTATAATCGGGGTGGCGGGAAATGGGGGATACGCGTGCCCGACTCACTGAACGACACAATAAGAGGCCTTGTCGCGGCCGCGGCGGAGCTCGAAAATGATGCCCCGTCGGAAGCGGAACTGGCCGCGATCGTCGCGCGCGGCGAGTTTCGACCGGACGAAGACGAAGCGATCGGATTCTGGTTTGCGCGCTATCTGAGTATCCGGGACAGCCTGTGGGCGGCAATCGAGGAAGCCTCGGAAAGACTCGGCAAGCCGCCCGAGGCGATCAGGCAAGATCGTGACTTGCGGTATTTTCTGGCGGGCTATGCGGCTGCGTGCCTGCTCGTTCGCATTGACCGACTCTTCCTGTTTCGCGTCGCGGACCACAGCATTATCCAGCGCAAGTTGAACGAGCCGTTTCCCGAGTACCGAATCCCTCGAAAACAGTACACCAGGATATTCTCCGCGTTCGTTGACGAGAAAAGCGCGCTGGCGATTCTCGACGCGATGAAGTTTGCCAGGAAAAATCGGCCGGCAATCATGCGCTTGGGTACAGACCCCGAGGTCGGCTTTATCGTCCAGCAGCTCGATGCACTCGAATCGTCACTGGACCCGAGCAAACTCAGCTACCTGAAGGGTGCGTGGAGATTCGTTAGTCACAAATGGCGGCGGCGCGGTGTCGTCAGTGTGCAGGTCACGCTGGCGGGTCTGATGGAAGGGCTGGGCAGAACGGCGTCGGAGTTCTGCGAAACCGATAACAAGAATGTCGACCAGAACGTACTGTATTCCATTGCCGAATTCCTGCAGCCCGGCGATGTCATCGTGACGCGGCACGCCAAGGCACTGACCAACCTGTTCCTGCCGGGTTTCTGGCCGCACGCTTCACTTTACATCGGTACGCCGGCGCAACGAAAGGCCGCCGGAATCGACGCTAAAGATGCCAGCGAACGCTTACAGTTGGATGACATCTGCGTACTGGAGGCTCGCAAGGACGGCGTGCGCCTCAGACCGCTGGACGACACGCTCGCTGTCGATATGTTCGTGGTGCTCAGGCCCAACCTGGAACAGGAGAGTATTCGCCAGGCCATCGATCGTGCGGTACTGCACGAAGGCAAGATGTACAACTTCGACTTCGATTTTTTCAATTCCGACCGGATCGTATGCACAGAAGTGGTCTACCGCGCGTACGATGGGCTGGAGAACCTGAGATTTCCGCTTCAGGAACGTGCGGGTCGCAAGACATTATCGGCCGAAGACTTGCTCGACTTTGCGTTGGACGCACAGGCTTTTGAACCCGTGGCAATCTTCGGTGTGAAGGGTTGTGAGCGTGAAATCGTGCACGGCGAAGATGTTCGTGATCTTCTCGAGGAAAGCTACCGGCGCTAGTCTCTGTTAATTGGGGCAGTGACCATGACTTCACGATGCGCCCGGAGGGCAATCTGAGAGCTATTGCAATGAATCTGAATTCAAAAACTATCGCGATCTCGATCGCAGTGATGCTCATTACCGGCTGCGCTAGCGCACCGCTGGATTACCCGAAAGAGGCATCCGTTGCGATTGCGGATACGTCCGGCGGCCGCGAGGCTCAGGAGGTTGAGAAGTGGCTGGGCGGCAGATCCGACATCAATGGATTCTACCCTCTGAGCGAGGGTTTCGATGCCTTCGGGGCACGGCTCGCCTTGATGGATTTCGCCGAAGTCAGCATCGACGCGCAATACTTTCTGATGAAGCCCGACAACGCCGGCATGGTATTTGCGGCCAAGTTGATGGAGTCAGCCGACCGCGGCGTGCGCGTGCGTTTCTTGCTCGATGACATATTCACGACGGTCGACGATTTGTATTTAGCAATCGTCAACGAACATCCGAATGTCGAATTGAGGATATTCAACCCCATTTCCCGCAAGGGAATCTACGCGTTCAACTACATTGGACATTTCAGCCTGGCGAACCGCCGAATGCACAACAAATCCTTCGTCGTCGATAACCAGGTCGCCATCGTCGGCGGACGGAATATCGCGAATGAGTACTATCAGCTCGAGACCAGCGGCGAGTTCATCGATTTCGATATGTTGGCCGTGGGGCCCGTCGTAAGAGAAGTTTCGAGCGAATTCGATACCTACTGGAATCACAAGCTCGCGGTTCCGTTCGAAGCCCTCTTCAAGGTAAAGAATCCGGAGAAGATGGCAAAAGCGCGCGCCGAACTGGCGGTCAACATGGCGGATGCCGGCGAGTCTATCTATGCAGACGCGATCAGTACGCCGCTGATGAAGCAATTCTTCGACCAGACGCTGCCGCCCTATATTGCCGAGGCGCGGCTGTTGACCGACAAGCCGCAGAAACTCCTGGAACCGGTGTCCGATGATCAGCAGATCGTCGTCAACGAGATGCGCGACGCGTTGCTCGCGGCCGAGGAAGAAATCTACATCTTCACGCCGTATTTCATCCCGCGTAAGAAAGGCATCGAGCTGATCAAACTGCTGCGGGAACGCGGTATTCGAATCGTGCTGTTGACGAATTCACTCGCCACGAACAATCACACGTCCGTTCATTCGGCGTACGCGAAGTACCGGAAGGATCTGCTGAAGGCGGGCGTCGAGCTGTGGGAGGCGCGTGCCGACGCCGCCAAGATCACGGCGCCGGACGGAGAGTCCCAACTCGACCACCTGACGTTGCACACGAAAGGCATCTTGATCGACCGTCGACGCACATTCGTCGGGTCATTGAACCTGGATCCGCGTTCGATCGACATCAATACCGAAATGGGCCTGCTGATCGATTCGCCGGAGCTCGGCGCGAAACTCAGGCAGAACGGGATCGAGCAAATGCCGAAGATCGCCTACCGGCTTCGGCTGGACGAGAACGACAAGATCACCTGGCATGCGACGATCGACGGTCAGGAGGTGGTCGAAACGAAGGAACCGCAGACGTCCGGGTGGAAACGTTTCAGCGCATGGTTCCTGAAGATTGCCCCGGAGAAGCAGCTTTAGGGCGGTCAGGGGGCGTCCGCTGCGTACGCCTCTACGCTGGTGATGCGCAATTCGAAAGGCCCATCTCGCTTGTCGTAGATATACACGCCCATTTCCGTAATCTGCGCGGGGTCAAGTTCCGGCCCGTCCAGCTTGTAACCCCGAAATTGCGGGATAAAGCTCGAGAAGGGGATTCGGACGGTGCTCCATTCGTCAGCAAGCGTTTCGAAATCAGCCCAGTAACTCACCCGCCTGCCGCGCCAGCGCGCGTTCGTTTGCAGTTGCCACGTGTAACGACGGCCGTCACCTTTGATGCGCAGGCTGATTCCTTCGTGACTCGACAAATCCAGCGTAAAGGGTTGCGTGCGTATCGAGCTGAAGCCGCCGCCGTTGGTATTCGTGCTGCCGGCAAAGATCAGTTCTCCGCCGATGGTCTGAAAATCACCCTCACTCCTTCCGCCCATAACGTTGTCGTTCTGCACATACCAGCCAAGGTCGGGGGTGTCCGGGGTAAAGTCGGTGATCATCGGTGTCCCCTGTAAATCAGAAGCCGAGGCAGAAGCGAGTGGAAGCGCAGAGGTCAACAGCGCTGATGCGCAAATCAGCGGAATCGATATCTTGCGTGTTTCGCTAGTCGCGATCATGGCAACGAATGGCGTCGAAGTACGAATTGAACAGCATGACAGCTTTCTAAGCCTGTTCACCGATTGGCAGCGATCGAATCCGCCGCCCGGTCGCCGCATGGATCGCATTGACCAGTGCGGGCGCGACGCCCGGTACGCCCGGTTCGCCGACACCGCCCGGTCGCTTCTGCCTGCTGTCGACCAGGTGGACCTCGATCGCCGGGCATTCGTCGATGCGCAGGCGCCGGTAGCGGTCGAAGTTACCGGGCACGGCCCGGCCGTCTGCGAAGGTCACTGCACCGTACAGGGCTGCCGACAGCCCATCGACGACCGAGCCTTCCATTTGCGCGATGACGTTGTCGGGATGCACGACCGGCCCGCAGTCGACGACGCAGACCACCCGGGTCACTTTGTCGAACCGGCCGTCGGTCACGGCAATCTCCACCGCATGCGCGACGACGGTTTCGTGCGATTCGGCCAATGCATACCCGATGTTGTCCGTCTCGGTCTCGCCCAGGTTTCTCACCAGCGTATCGAGCACCGCGGCATGTCGCGGGCTGTCCTTCACGAGTGCGCGGCGAAACGCCAGCGGGTGCTGTTCGGCCGCGACAGCCAGTTCGTCGATGAACATTTCCATGCAGACCGTCGTCCACGAATGCGCGACGCTGCGCCAGTAGCCGCCGGGCACGTGCAGGTCGACCGGCACGAAACCCAGCCGCAGATGCTCGACGGGATAGACCGGTGGGTTGATCGAGGTGACGACCGTGCTGTCCGTCTCCGGCGTGCCGCCACGCGGGGTCGGGGTGCGGGTCTCGTAGCTGGCGACGACGGACTGCGTCACGAGCGTGACATCCAGCGCTGCCAGTGCACCGTCGTCCTTTAACTGTCCGGTGAAGCGGCACAGGGCCGCGGGCCGATACGCATCGTGGCGGACGTCCTGCTCGCGCGACCAGAACAGTTTCACCGGTCGGCCCGGCACCCGCATCGCAACGGCGACCGCCTGCTCGACGAAATCCATCTCGGCGCGGCGGCCGAAGCCCCCGCCCATGAAGGTCAGGTGCACGGTGACCTGGTCCGCATCGAGGCCAGCCTGTTTGGCCGCCACGTCGCGGGCCACGGAGTGCGCCTGCGTCGGCGCCCAGATCTCCAGCGCGTCGCCGGTATACAGCGCCGTGCAGTTCATCGGCTCCATGCACAGGTGCGCGAGAAACGGCAGCGTGTATTCGGCGGTGATCGTCGGACGGCCCGCGGCCAGCAGCGCGTCGAAGTCGGGGTGCCCGGGGTCGTCGTCGGCCGCCTCTGCCGCGGTGTCCGTGAAGTACACCGGGGTGTTCGCGGTCGCGAGTTGCCGATAGTCGTCGAACAGCGTGTCGGTATTCGCCCGCATGCCCGACGGTTCGACCGGCACGACGGTCACCTTGTCGGCGGCTTGCAAGGCTTGCCAGGAATTCTCCGCAACCACGGCGACGGCGCGTACAAATCCCGGCGCGCCGGCCTCGAATACACCCTGCACGCCGGGCAGGTCGAGGGCGGCCGCCGCATCGAACGACGCGACGTTCGTGCCGGCGACCGGGCTGTGCACGACGGCCGCGTAGAGCATGTCGGGCAGTCGCAGGTCGATGCCGAACTGCGCGCGGCCGGATACTTTAAGTGGTGTATCGAGGCTCGGCGGGTTGCGGCCGACCAGGCGGTAATCGGCTGGCTCTTTCAATCGCACGTTGTCGGGTGGGTTCTCGCGGCTCGCGGCTTCGGCGAGCTCGCCGTAGCCGAGACGCCGGTCGCCGACCCGATCGATGACGAACCCGCGCTCGGTAATCAGCTGCTTCGGTGACACGTCCCATTCGCGCGCGGCGGCCTGCAGCAGCATCTGCCGGGCCGCCGCGCCGGCCGGTCGCAGCGTGTCCCAGGCATCGACCGTACTGGAACTGGAAATCGTCATCGACATGCCGAGCCCGCGAAATGCCTGACGGATTGCCCAGGTGCCGGTGGCTGCCCCCCAGCTGGCCGCGGGGTCGCCGAGCGGCTGGCCCCGCAGCAGCATGCCGAAGTTGAAGTAATCGCGATCGACGGGGACGAATTCGAAGCCCACCTGGTTCCAGTCGGCGTCGAGTTCCTCGGCCAGCAACATCGCCAGCGTCGTGACGATGCCCTGGCCCATCTCGGCCCGATGAATGCCGCAGATGATCGTGCCGTCAGTGGCGATCTTCAGCCACGCGTTCAGCGGTGTCGCCGGGGCGCCCTGGGCCGCGAACTTGGCGGCGGCATCGCCGTCGTCGAGCGCCATATAGCCATAGCCGATCACGAGCCCGCCAGTGACGGCGGTGCCGGAGAGAATGAAGCCACGTCGGGATAGCATGCAGAGATCTTAGCGGAAAGGTGATGCATTGGGGCCGAACCGAGATTTCGAAAAAACTTCGGTTGGGCCCCATTCATTGTTGGTAGCGCCTGAGTATCACATCGGCTCGAGTCCGTGCGGGGGCCGTCATCGGTGGCTGATTCGGAACTGCGCTAGACTGAGCCACCCAACCGGCATTCGCACCACGTGAACACGCACTCCAGCAACGAATCGATCGCCTTTACCTCACTCGAGCTGAGTGCGGAGTTGCTTAAAAATGTTGAGTCTCTCGGTTATACCGAGATGACGCCGATCCAGGCGCAGAGTTTGCCGCACATCCTGGCAGGTAGAGATGTCATCGGCCAGGGCAAGACCGGCTCGGGTAAGACGGCGGCTTTCGGCCTCGGCTTGCTGCAGAAACTCGATCGCGGTGCATTCAGCGTGCAGGCCTTGGTGTTGTGCCCGACCCGGGAGCTCGCGGATCAGGTAGCCAATGCACTGCGCGAGCTCGCGCGCACGCTGCCGAATATCAAGGTGCTGTCCCTGTGTGGTGGAGCCCCGTTCGGACCGCAGGCGGCTTCACTCGAGCACGGCGCGCATATCGTCGTGGGTACGCCCGGGCGGCTGGATGATCACCTGCGCAAGGGCACGCTGAATCTCGGCAATGTCACGACGCTGGTGCTCGATGAGGCCGACCGCATGCTCGAGATGGGATTCCAGAAAGAACTGGATGCGATTGTTGCGGCGGTGCCGGCGTCGCGTCAGACACTATTCTTCAGTGCGACCTTTCCCGCTGAAATTGCGGCCGTGGCGAAACGCATTATGCGTGAGCCGGAACGGGTGACGGCTTCTCCGGTTCATGATCGGGCAACGATCGAACAGCATTTCTTTATGGCCGCAGAGGGAGACGCGCGGCTGAAAGCGTTGCGCCTGGTATTGCTGCAGTATCGGCCGGAGTCGACCGTGGTGTTCTGCAAGACCAAACGAGATACGCAGGAACTCGCGGAAGCGCTGCGCACGCATCGCTTTAGTGCGCTCGCGCTGCATGGCGATCTCGAGCAAAGTGATCGCGATCGCACGCTGCTGCGCTTTGCCAACAAGAGCGTATCGGTGCTGGTGGCGACCGATGTGGCTGCTCGTGGCCTGGATATCGATGCGCTCGACGCGGTGATCAATTATCAGCTCGCGGGTGACCCCGAGGTACATGTGCATCGCATCGGCCGTACCGGGCGTGCCGGTAGCACGGGTATGGCATTCACGTTGTTCGCGGAGCATGAGCGCTACAAGATCGAGCGACTGGAAGAGGCGCTGAACATCGAGATCAGCATCGAAACTCTGCCTGCGGCGAGGTTACTGGAGAAGCCACCGGCCAAGCCGGCGATGGTGACGCTGCAGATTGGCGGTGGCCGCAAGCAGAAGATTCGGCCCGGCGATATTCTCGGCGCGCTCACGGGGGAGCATGGGATCGCCGGCAAGCAGGTCGGCAAGATCAATATCTTCGACAACTCGGCGTACGTCGCGGTCAGTCGTGATGCAGCGAAAGCCGCGCTAAAGAAACTCGGTGAGGGGAAGTTGAAGGGTCGTTCAATAAGAGTCCGCCGGCTGCAGGGTCAGCCATCCAGCAGTCGCCGTCTTGCACGGCGGCGTTCATCCGGCTGACGCGACTGACCCGGGCCAGAAAATAATTGGGATCAGAGTAACCGTCAGTTCGGGGCAGGCATGCCACCCAGGGTGGTTAAGTCATCAGGGTGCGGCGCCCGCTACAGCAACAGTTGTGTTCCGATCGGAAAGAAGTCGGTTGATGCATTGATGAGTGCGCCGGCGGTCAACGGCGTCACACCGTAAACCTCGGACGGGGTGTCGAAGCGTTCCCTGATGCGCTCCAGCAGAATCGCGAAATCACCGTCACCCGAGGCGAGTACGATCCGGTCGCAATGGGGTGCGGCTTCATAGACATCCAACGCAATACCCACATCCCAATCGGCCTTGGTCGATCCATCAGCGCGTTGCAAAAACGGCTTCAGTAGAACCGTAAAACCAATGGCGCGCAGGATGTTCTGGAATTGCGCCTGCTTTTCATCGCCGCGCTCCGTGGCGTAAGCAAACGCGCTGACCACCTCGCGACCTTTGGTCACTTTTGCCCAGAACTTGTTGTAATCGAAATTTCTGCCGTAGGACTGCCGACATGTGTAGTAGATATTCTGTACGTCGACAAAGATGCTGATTCTTTCTGCGGTGGGTGCAGCCATGGTGCGATCTATCCATCCCTCGACAGATGTGTGGTGCGACTTCAGGACTGACGACAGGTTACCGCAAAAGACGCTCTACAGCCGCGTTCGAGGCTTAACCGGGTCCATTCGCCAGGCAAGCTTCCGAGATCAGGGGCAGTGACCTTTCAATTCCGTCGACCGCTGCGTGCGCTGATGCTACGAGTAACCCGTGCTCCACAGCATTCATGCTTTAAGATGTGAATGGTCACGCTCAGTGACGTCAGGCAACCAATGGAGGGCGCGCGCAATGGCTATTGGACGACCATTTTCAGCGGCACTTGTCTCCATCTGCATATCGGCGGTTGTTTCAGTGCCCGCTTGGGGCCATGGCGGGACCGGGCGGGTCGCCGAGGGCTCAACGGCCGAAGCACGACTGTTCGTGGCCGATGCCGCGACCGGCGACGTCGTCGCCGTGGATTTACCGTCGGGAGACGTGGTGTCGAGACTGTCGACGCCGCCGTTCATCATGAGCCTGGCACTGAGCGCCGATCAGCGGCACCTGTTCGCGATGCGCGGGCGCAATACGGACCGCGACTGG
>JBLYYV010000402.1:0-3300 GCA_048550095.1 Gammaproteobacteria bacterium | reverse complement strand
TCAACGGCCACCGGCTCGCGTTCCTCGACAGCGCCGCATCGTCGCAGAAGCCGCAAGGCGTTATCGACGCGATTGCGCATTACTACGAACATGACAACGCCAACATTCATCGCGGCGTGCACACGCTCAGCCACCGCGCGACCGAGGCGCATGAACATGCGCGCGAGTGCGTGCGGCGCTTTATCAATGCCGCCAAGACCCGGGAAGTCATTTTCACCCGCGGAACGACGGAAGCCATCAACCTGATCGCATCGTCTCTCGGCGAGACGCTGCAGGCCGGCGATGAGATCGTCATTACCCATCTCGAGCACCACTCGAATATCGTTCCATGGCAGATGCTCAGCGAACGAGCAGGCACCGTGATCCGCGTTGCACCGATCAACGAACGCGGTGAGATCGACATGGACGCGTTTTTGGCGTTACTCGGTCCGCGCACGAAGCTCGTATCCGTCGCGCATGTATCCAACGCCCTTGGCACGGTATTACCGGTCGCCGAAATAATCGCCGCCGCCAAGCAGCGCGACATTCCGGTGATGCTGGACGGTGCCCAGGCAGTTCCGCATCAGGCAGTCGACGTCACGGCACTGGGATGCGATTTCTACGCCTTCTCGGGACACAAGATGTTCGCACCGACGGGCATCGGCGTCCTGTACGGTCGCGAGCAATGGCTCGAACGACTGCCTCCTTACCAGGGTGGCGGCGACATGATCCTCGAGGTCAGTTTCGACGGCACGACCTACAACGAGCTGCCATACAAGTTCGAAGCCGGCACGCCGAATATCGCCGGCGCGGTCGGTCTCGGCGCCGCCATCGAGTACCTCGAAGGCCTGGGGATGGCGAATATCGAGGCCCACGAAGCCGCCCTGCTCGAGTACGCGACGAATGCGATTAGCTCGATTGACGGCGTCCAACTGATCGGGACGGCAGCGCGCAAGGCCGGGGTCGTCTCGTTCAACGTAGACGGTATTCATCCGCATGATCTCGGCACCGTACTGGATCACCAGGGCGTGGCCATCCGCACCGGCCATCACTGCGCCATGCCGGTGATGGACTTCTTCGGCGTCGCCGGGACCGCGCGCGCGTCGCTGGCGCTTTACAACGTGCAGGATGACATCGATCAGCTCATCGAAGCGATTCATCTTGCCGTCAGGATGTTCAAGTAGTGTCGGCGTCAGACGCGAATGACCTGCAGGACCTTTACCGGCAGACGGTGCTGGACCACAGTCGTCAACCGCGTAATTTTCGGCGCATTGAGAACCCCAGCGTCGCCGCGGAAGGACACAACCCGCTGTGCGGTGACAAGATCACCGTCTACCTCAAGCTCGATCACGATTCGATCGATGAGGTCGCGTTCGAAGGCGTCGGTTGCGCTATTTCGCAAGCATCGGCATCGATCATGACCGAGCGCGTCGCACACAGGACCACGGCCGAAGCTCACGACTGCATCGAAGAAGTCATGCGCCAGTTCGATCGAAACCAGGACAATCCACCCGCGGCACCGGGCGACATGGCGGCCCTGACCGGCGTGCGCGAGTATCCTTCACGAATCAAGTGCGCGACGCTGGCATGGAAGACGCTGCGTGCCGCGCTCGAAGGCCAACGACAAACCGTCACGACAGAAGAGTAGAAAATGTTCGGACCCGAAAGTGAGCCGGTTGCGCTCAAACGCGACGTAGACGTAACCCTTGTGCCAGATGGATTTCAGGTGAGCCTGAATGCCGACAGCCTGGTCTACATCACGCAAGCGATGGGCGGATCGTTCACGATCTATTTCGAAGGCAACCTGTTCCGTGTCGGCGGGCTGGACGCCGATGCGCTCGGCAAGGAACCAATCGCCCCGCCCGACCTGCCAAGTGACGCCGGTGATGACGAATTCGAGACGATAACCTGGGATCAGATGAGGACGGTGTATGACCCGGAGATTCCGATCAACATCGTGGACCTCGGCCTGATCTATGACTGCCGTATTTCAAAGATGCCCGACGGCAAACGCTATGTATATGTCGAAATGACGCTGACGGCGCCGGGCTGCGGGATGGGCGACATCCTCGTGCAGGATGTGCGCGAAAAAATCGGTATCATTCCGACCGTCGGTAAGGTGGATGTCGAGCTGGTGCTCGACCCGCCGTGGAACCAGACGATGATGTCGGAGGCGGCACAACTCGAAGCAGGCCTCCTCTGATTCACGTTCAAACGCGCTGTGAAGACGGGTCCATGAAATGACCAAACGGGTCACGTTGCTCAGGCACGCCAAATCCAGTCACGGCGATCTGTCGCTGTCAGATCACGACCGTCCGCTAAATCATCGCGGCGAGCGCGATGCCCCCGACATGGGTCGGCGGCTGCTCGATCACGGCGGCAGACCGTCACTGATCATAACGAGCACGGCCCGACGTGCGCGACAGACCGCCCGACTCGTCGCCGAAGCGATCGGTTATCCGCGCGAATTCCTGCAGTCCGAACGCGGGTTATACCTGGCCTCTCCCGACGCGATCCTGAATGTCATCGCCGGCCAGGACAATACGTTCAACGACATCGTCGTCTGTGGACACAACCCGGGTATCACGGAACTCGCTTGCGACCTGAGCGGCACTTACATCGACAACGTCCCCACCGCAGGTATCGTCATACTCGACGCCGCCATCGATCGTTGGGACGAACTGAGCCGCGCGCGCTGCGAACTCGTCGCCTTCGACTATCCCAAAAAGCCGCGGTCAGCCTGACGCTCAGCGGCGCGCTCGATTGGACGGCCAGTCGACGAATCTCTTCACATAACGATCCTCGTCCTTCGACGACGCGTCCGATACCTCGAAAACCGGCGCGTTCGCGCTCCGGATTGGTAAATCTGCTACGCGCGTCATAGCACGCTCCCGGCTATTCCGGAATCATTGCACGCTAGCTGCCTCGCAGCGCGACCGACCCAAAAATGGGATAGCCGTTGAGTACCTATAAGAACAACCAAGCTCCGGCCAGCTACCGCTTAATCCGTTTCAACGTAGCCAGCTTATGCACCTCACAACCTGACGGGGGTTACGACTCTTGAAGCGCCGAGCTCCGCTCGTTCTCGTCGTCGACGACGACCCCATCGTCCGCATACTCAGCGAGCAGAGCCTGCGCGCCGCAGATTTCGAGGTGGTCTCACTGGCTGACGCAGAGCGCGTCCTCGAACGCATGGACGAGATTCGCCCCGATGTCCTGCTGCTGGATATTCAGCTGCCGGGTGGTGACGGATTTACGCTGTGCGAACAACTCCGGCATCATGAGACGGGCAAGAACGTGCCGATCGTCGTGATGACAGCG
>JBLYYV010000401.1:0-2970 GCA_048550095.1 Gammaproteobacteria bacterium | reverse complement strand
CGGCATCATGCAGGCAGATTTCCTCACCGGGCAGGGATTCAATCGCAGGCCGGATGCGATCAACGATCGAACGAATATTCGGCGATCGATGATCCTCCTCGCGGCGCAGTTCCTTGAGTGTCGCGTCCACGGCACCGCAGTTGCTGTGGCCGAGTACGACTACAAGCTTCGTTCCGAGCTGCGCCGCCGCGTATTCGACACTGCCGACTTGTGACGGTGCAACGATGTTGCCGGCCACCCGGATTACGAAGAGGTCACCCAGGCCCTGGTCGAAGATAATCTCTACCGGCACGCGCGAGTCGGAACAGGCCAGGATGATAGCGAAAGGCGATTGCCCGGCGACCAGCTTGGCGCTGCGGGCGCCGCCGGGCGTGTTGTCGATCGAGCATTCGCCCGCGACAAAGCGATCATTGCCCTGGCGCAGTCGCTCGAGTGCTTCAGCTGCTGAAATCATGCGCCAACATTACCACCGATGGAGCAGAACTGGTGTGCCGGACGGAAACCGGCTCTGCTCCTGTGCCAGTTCAACGTATCCGTCCGTGGCCGACAGCGCGGTGAAATCGCCCGATGTGTTGGTCTTGACGGGCATCGCCAGAACCTGGCCCGCGGCACTGGACACGAGTTTGACCGGCTGAAAGCACGTCAGATTCGGCTTGAACGTGACGTCGCTGGCCAGCGATGCGAATTCAGGTGGTGTGTGGCTGGCGGCCGACGCTTTCATCAGGGCAGGAATGACGTACTGTCGGCAGCACACGAGTGCTGAGACCGGGTTGCCGGGCAGTGCGAAGACCGCCTGACCATCGGGTCCGGTTCCGAACCACATCGGCTTGCCTGGACGCTGGCTGATCTTGTGGAAGACAACGTTGACGCCGAGGGCGGCAAGAACCTCCGGCACATAGTCGGCCTTGCCCATCGAGACGCCGCCGCTGAGTATCAGGATGTCCGCCTCGTCCAGGTGCGTGCCGATTCGCTTACGCAGAAGTTCGGGTTCATCAGCAATATGGTCGTGCGCACAGTCAGCATAACCATGAGTACCGAGCAGCGCCTGGATAGCAGGGCCGTTCGACATTCGAACCTGGTGAGGCTCGATCGGCTCGCCTGCCGGAACGAGCTCGTTGCCCGTGGAGATAACCCGGATGACGGGCGCGCGACTGACGGCAACCCCGGTGAGCCCGCAGGACGTGATCACCGCGATGTCCATCGGCGAAATGCGCTGGCCGGATCGCAACAACTCGGCGCCGGCAGCGTGGTCGGAGGCGCGTGGATGGATGAAGTGCCCGCGCTCGGCTACATAGCCGTCCTCAAGCGCTGCAATGCCTGCCGATACGGCGATGCGTTCGACCGGAATGATGCAATCGGCGTTACCGGGCAGCGATGCGCCGGTCATGATCTCGATCGTCTTCCCGGGTTCGAGGGTCAGCGCTGCATCACCAGCGGCCTGCGTCGCCTGGATCGGGAAAGACCGGGCACCGTCGGCAAAATCGGCATGGCGGATAGCGATGCCGTCCATCATCACGCGGTCAAAAGGGGGCTGGTCCCGCTCGGCAACGACCGGCTGTCGAAGAATACGCCCGGTCGCACAGCGTACTTCGACAGGCTCGGCAGGAAAGTCCGGCATCGCCGCGAGGACAGCTTGTTGCGCCTCGGCAGTCGTCAGCACGGCTTAAGCATTCTCCCGCGCGATAGCGCGGTGCCCGATGTCATGCCGGTAGTAAACGTCCTCCCAGTCGATCTTCGCAACCGCGCTGTAGGCATCGGCAGCCGCGTCTGCGACCGTGTGACCGAGTCCTACGACACACAGGACACGTCCACCATTGGTTGCGACGTTGTCGCCATCCAGGGCGGTGCCCGCGTGAAATACTTTCTGGGTATTGCTGTCGGCGTCTTCAAGGCCGGCAATGACTTTGCCCTTCTCATAACTCGCCGGGTAGCCGCCGGCAGCCATCACTACGCCCAGCGCCGCGCGTGTATCCCAGAGAGTGTCGCGTTCGTCGAGCTCGCCTTCCAGCGTGGAGAGGCAGATGTCGACGAGATCCGACTTGAGCCGCGCGAGGATCGGTTGCGTCTCCGGGTCGCCCAGGCGGCAGTTGAACTCGATGACCCTGGGCGTGCCGTCCGCCATGATCATCAGGCCCGCATAGAGAAACCCGAGGTAGGGATTGCCGTCGGCTTTCATTCCATCCAGCGTTGGCCGGATGACTTCATTCATGATCCGGGCTTCGATATCCGGCGTGACGACAGGAGCAGGGGAATAGGCGCCCATGCCGCCCGTATTCGGACCGACGTCGCCCTCATCGCGCGCCTTGTGGTCCTGGGACGTCGCCAGGGGCAGGATGGTGTCACCGTCCGTAATAACGATAAAACTCGCTTCCTCGCCGTCCAGGAACTCCTCAACGACGATTCTCGCGCCAGCCTCGCCAAAGCTGCCACCCGAGAGCATGTCGGTCGCGGCCGTTTCGGCTTCTTCGAGCGTCATCGCGACGATCACACCCTTGCCGGCCGCGAGGCCATCGGCCTTGATGACGATGGGCGCTCCCTTGCCGCGGATGTATTCGAGCGCGGGCTCGAGCTCAGTGAAATTCTGGTAGTCAGCCGTCGGAATGTTGTGACGTGCCAGGAAGTCCTTCGTGAACGCCTTCGAGCCTTCGAGCTGCGCGGCAGCGGCTGTCGGGCCAAAGCAGGGGAGGTCGAGCTCGTTGAAACGATCGACAACGCCCGCTACCAACGGGGCCTCGGGGCCGACGACGGTCAATGCGATGTCCTCGTCCTGTGCGAGCTTCGCGAGTGCTTCGATATCATCGGCAGAGACAGCAACATTGCGCACTTTGTCCTCGCGGGCCGTCCCGGCATTACCGGGTGCGACCAGGACCTCATCGACGCGGGGCGACTGGGCGCATTTCCAGGCTAACGCGTGTTCGCGGCCGCCGGAGCCTATGATTAGAACATTCATCAGTGGCGGAAGTGTCGCAT
>JBLYYV010000400.1:0-3829 GCA_048550095.1 Gammaproteobacteria bacterium | reverse complement strand
TACCAGAACTCGACTTCCACGCGACGGTTCAGGGCCCTGCCCTGCGGCGTGGCGTTCGACGCCAGCGCTTTACTGGCACCACGTCCGTCGCTCTCGACGATCGCAGTGGGTAAATTCAGGCTGTCCTGAATCGCGAGCGCAACGCGGCGCGCACGAGCCTTGGACAGGCCTTCCTGGTCGCCATAGATGCGTTCGGTACGGCCGGTGAGCGGTGCATCATCGGAGTAACCGACAAACCGGACCACGACGTTTTGCTTGTTGTCGAGGTTATCGAGTGCCTGCCGTACGCGTTCAACGAACACGTCGTCCACATTGATGGCTTCGGCATCGAAGTACAGCGGCGCGATCAGGTTCTGTATTCGCGCACGCTTTGCGTGCCCCTCGACGTAACGCAGCTTGCACACGGTCTCCATGCGGCAAACCTTGACGCGTTGTATCTCGTGCGGCACGAGGAATTCTTCGAGACCGGCCTGTTGCGCTACCTCGTCATACCAGACCTCGACCTCGACACGCCGATTCAGCGAGCGGCCTTCTTCGGTGTCGTTACTGGCTACGGGCAGCGTGTCGCCGGCCCACTCATAAGATATCGCTTCGGGCGGCAATGCCAATGCTGTCTGGAAGTGCTCGGCAACCTGCCCGGCGCGTTCGCGCGACAAGCCGGCGTTGTCGCCGTAGATTGCCTCGAGCCGTGGCCCCAGCGGACGGTCATCGGCATGCCCGACGAGGTGCAGGCGCACGTTGAGCCTGTCCTTCATGCGCTCGAGAATTTCGGCCAGCGACTCGACTGTTGTTTCCGGAATGTCCGCGACGCCCGTTTCGAACTGAACCGGCGGCACGAGGTTACTGAGTTTGATCGTTTCGAGCGCGTCAGTCAGCGTCTCGCGCAGCTCGACCGTGTCGCCGAGCTCTTCGTCGACACGATCAGGATCCTGTACCCACTCGGTCGTGGGCTCGTCGAGTGACAGGTGCCGCTCGACGGCCTCACCCAGTGGTGCTTCATCGACATCCTGCGCCCATGCCGCCAATGGACCGAGCAGGACCAGCGCCGTAGCCGCAGCGAATTTCAGCACGCCGTTCATTCGCGCACCTCCCTGGGCTCGTCAGGCGGCCCGCCGAGGCGCCAGAACACTTCGGGCTCGACCACGAGTTCATAGCAGCAACCGTGCTCTTCCCAGTCGTGCATAATCTGTTTCTTGAGCGCATCCAGTCGCTTGTTCACCAGCGACTCGGACTCGACGTCAGCAACGTAAGCCAGGCGCAACACCGCAGGCGCCTTCTTGAGTTCCATGAGCAGCAGGTTGATGCGCGGACGCCATTGCGGGCGCATCTCGACCGAGCCTGGCTCGAAGACGGCATCGGCGATATCGAGTCCTACGACACGGTGGATCGACGCGCCGAAGTTGATGCGTAACGCCTTACCGCGAGTCGCACGCTGCACCTGTACGGGTCGGGTCGAGGCGCGATAGCCGCTCGGCAGTGTCCTGTCGTCGAGCTTGAGGACAAAATCGCTGCCGCGGCTTTCGTGCGGCGTGATCGCGCAGGTAATGTGGTAACGGCCATGAGTGTCCGTGGTTGCCGCGAGGCCGCGCGCCGTTACGAGGCGCACGCCGGGCATGCCCGTCTCATCGCCGTCCTGGTAACCATTACGGTTCGCGTCGTCGAAGACCTTGCCTGTAACGTCTGTGCAATCGAACGTCGGGTCCGGCACGATGCGCACGGTCGCCTCGGCTTCCGGCGACATGACCGCGCCAGTCAGCGCGCTGCTCGCAAAGGCGCGGTTGACGAACTCGCCTTCACTGACGCCCGCGCCCACGACGAGCAACAGCTTGATCTCGTGGCGACCGTCGGTATCGAGCACGAGGCCGGGCCATATCAGTTCGCGCCCGACGACAACAGGCTCGGTCGGAATACCGTCAAAACGAGCCGAATCCTCGACGTAGCGGAAGCCCGCCGGAAACCTGTCAACGATATTCACGTCCGGAAGGTCACCACCGTAGGAGTTGCTCACCGTAATGACGTAGGGCACGAGCTCGCCGCGTGTCACGTTGACCGACGGCGTGGTCTTGGTCACTGCAATCGCGCCGTCGAGGCGCGGATCGAGCGGAATGTGGTTGTTGAACAGCTGGCTCGTGCCCGGAATCCGGGTGTCGTCCAGCGTCAGGAACAGGTGGTACTGGGTGCCGGCGTCGCGTGCCGGAACCGTCGGCGGCGGGGCAAATTCAAAGCCGGTTACTTCGCAGTGATCCGGCGTCCCGGGCGCGGCGTCGTTACCAGAGCCCGGGCAAGCCGGCACGTCGAACGGCAGCGTCGAGAGATCCGAGGTCGGCGGGATGAACTGCGAGACGCCCGGCACGAACGCATCGCCCGGCGCGGTTACCTGCACGAGGTAGTTACCCGGTCCGGGGCACGCCGGACTCGAGAAGTTGATATCAAACTTGTAATAGCCGTTCCCGATCGTCACCTGGTTTTGGTGGTTCGGATCGTCGAAGCAGGTATCGGGCACAGGCTGACCGTTACGCGGGTCGAGCAGCGACACCACGGCACCTGGAACCGGTGCTCGTGAGATTGCGTCGTAGACGACACCGTTCGGGTCGACCGGCATATTGAGCGCGAGCAGGTTGCTGCCTTCCTGCACATCGATGTCATCAATACGCTGCTGGCCGTCCGTAAAGTCCGAGTCGGTCTCCCCAAGCAGCGCGGTGGTTGACGTCGCGCCCGGCGCCACAAATTCCAGCGAATAGGTTTCACCGGCCGTGTAGTTCGGCGTCACATTGGCAAAGAGGTAGTATCCGGCCACATCGGTTGTTGTCGAACGCACGACCTGGCCATTGAGCCACAGCTCGACAGTCCAGCCCTCGAGTCCGCGTTCGGCGTCACCCGGCGTGTTGTCGTGATTGGCGTCATGCCAGACCTCGCCACTCAACATACCGGCGTTCGGCATGGCACCGACGTCGATTGACACCGACGCTTCTGCCTGCTGCTGGGGATCGTCCCAGTAGACGCGCGCCGTATTCGTCATCGTCGTGCCCTCGACAAGGTTCGGGTCAATGACGGCCTGGAAGCGCAGGACCACGGTCTCGCCCGGCCCCAACGCCCCATACTCATTGAAGTAGTCAGCAGTGATGACCTGGCCCGCCACGCTGACACCACCGGGTAGCCCGTTTAGCGTTGCCGACTGATCGACGTAGGCCAGGTAGCCCGGTGTCACCTCGTCGAGATCGTCCCTGAGCAGTACGTACAGCGCCGGGACGTTGCTGGGATTCTGTACGGTCACCGAGTATTCGAGCGTCGCCCCCGGAAGTGCAGCTCCACCGCCGACAACAGCGACGTCTTTGACGATCGACAGCACCTGGACATCGCCGACGACCACGATAGTGGGCTGCGCCCCGTTGGACGGATCGCCATCGGCATCGGTCAGGAGGTTGGCAACTTCCGCGCTATACACGGTTGCCTGGTTCGTGATTAGCGTACCGCTGGGCACGTTGTCGACGAGAACAACGAACTCGACCGTCGTCGAAGCGCCCGGATCGAGTACACCGTTATTCCCGATCTGGAGTCGGCCTTCCAGCGGGAACACGCCGCTATCGGGCTGACCGATCGGAGCCCCGTCGAGCGTCGTCGTATCGGCAACGTACGTCGAGTTGACCGGAACGTTGTCGAACAGCTCGACGACGGTCGCCGGTACGTTGCCGTTGTTGTAGACGGTAATCGTGTAGCGCAGCGTATCGCCGGGGTCGACTATCCCCAAGGAGCTGAGATCGTTCTCGAGTGCCGCCGTCTTCACGGCATACAGCAGCGGGTAGTTGCCCACGATGTCGCGTGTCGGATC
>JBLYYV010000399.1:0-3352 GCA_048550095.1 Gammaproteobacteria bacterium | reverse complement strand
GTGATGCGCAATCCGTCCAGTGCCACGAGTTCGTCACCGGGCGAAATGCCGGCCTTCTCGGCCGGTCCGCTATTGGGTACGGTCTGAAATACAGGCTTGCCGGCACGATCACCAAGAACCGCACCAAGCCAGACCGCCGGCAGCTTACCCTCTTCCTGGCTCTTGCCGCCGCTGTCCTTGCCACCCGCGGATCGTCGCAGGTGATATTCGATGCCCTGCGTCTTGAGCAGGGCCTCGAGCGGCAGCTCCCCGGTCCCGCGTACCGTGGCATCGAAGAAATCCTCGAGATCGAGACCCGAAACTTCTGCGCAGAGCTGTTCGAAACCTTCCTCGGGCATACCAACACCTGACTCGCCCCACCGCTGCCACGCCGCCTTCATGACATCGTCGAGCGACACGGCGCCGTCTGTTTCAATTCGAAGCTTGAGATCGATGGACAGCGCGATCAGCGCGCCCTTCGCGTAGTAGCTGATGATGGCGTTGGCCGCATTGGCGTCTTGCTTGTAGAACTTCGTCCACGCATCGAAGCTTGATTCGGCGACACTTTGTTTGCGCCGTCCGCCACTTCGAATCACACGCGTGACGATCTGGCCGAGTAACTCGAGGTAGCTGTCGACGTCGATCAGGCCGCTGCGCACAAGACCGAGATCATCGTAGTAAGAAGTTACGCCTTCGAAGACCCACAACAAGTCCGTATGCGATTCCTGCGCCAGATCATAGGGAGTAAACGCCGCCGGCTTCATGCGCTTTACGTTCCACAAATGGAAGTACTCGTGGCTCACGAGGCCGAGAAACGTCCGGTATTCGTCTGACACTCCTTCCTCTCCACGCGCCGGCAGATTGTCTCGCCCGCAAATGAGCGCTGATGACCAGCGATGCTCCAGGCCACCATAGCCGGTCCCCGGTGCGTTCAGGAGAAACAGGTAACGGTCCAGATCCTGCGGCGCCCCGAGGAACGACATGTGGTGCTCACAGATCCTCTGCATGTCGTGGCAGAGACGCGCCATGTCCGCACGTGTCTTTCCTCGTATCGCGATCGCATGCGGCACGCCGCAAACGTCGAACTCACCGATCGACAACTCCCCGATCTCGACAGGATGATCAATCAGTTCGGCGTAATCATTGACTTCGTAAGTGCCGAACCCGTATTGCTCGGCCCCGCTGCAGTTCATGGACGTCGCGACCCGCCAGTTCTTGCCCACGGGCTTTTCCGGTGCCTTGATATCAAGCATGCAGGGCACGTCTTCCTGGCCGACGACGGCGGGGAACACGCAAGTCCCGTTGAAGAAGGCATGGGTCGTGTCAAGGTGTGCGCCTCGCACGCTCTCGTCGTGTGCGAAAACCTCGATCACGAGCGTCAGCTCCCGATCGGTTGGCGCGGCCCGCCAACGGCTCTTGTCGAGTTTACTCAGGACCACGTCACGGCCGTCAGATTCTGCACGCGCCGCGACAACGTGTTTCGCATAGTCGCGAATCATGTAGCTGCCGGGGATCCACGCCGGCATCGCAAACACCTGGCCGGCTGCGTCGGGCTCAGCGATGGTCAGTCGAACTTCATACACGTGCGCCGCCGGGTCTTTCGGCCAGATCGTGTAATGGTGGGGCATTACCGAGTTAGTGTTCACTGTCGGTTCGATCCTTCCGTGGGCAGGTGGACTTCGGCCAGCATACACCGCACGCTGCCGCCCGCCGACGATTCGATGTTGTCGATTGCCGCGCTGACAATGCGGCCGTTCGCCGCGAGCTTCGCGCGTTGTTCTTCGTTGAGTGATGCGAAAGCCTGCTGCGACATCGCGATCACCCGTTCGCCTTCCCTGTTTCGCAACTCCAGCATATTGCCGGCGAAGGCATCCAGCTGAGCGTAGCTCAGGGAGACAATGTCGTGGCCGGTCTCCCGTAACCGGGTCAGCACCGCTTCTCGCTGATCGTCGCGAACAATCGCTGCATCGCAGACGACGGCCAGCTCTTCACCCACGTTCATTAGCACGTTGGT
Source organism: Gammaproteobacteria bacterium (assembly GCA_048550095.1). Taxonomy (GTDB): domain Bacteria; phylum Pseudomonadota; class Gammaproteobacteria; order Steroidobacterales; genus SMWD01. The sequence goes on along the minus strand of JBLYYV010000399.1, from coordinate 1,359 downwards.
GTGATAAATCGGTACACCGTTGCTGTCGACCGCATCGAACGCCACAACGTCATAGCCCAGCCGTTGCGCGAAATCACCAAGTGGGTCGAGGTGCGTTCGCGTTGAAACACAGGCGTACGCCACCCTGTTGGCGCGGTCCAGCACCATGCTGCCCGTGCCTTCGAGATAGTGCCCGCTGACCTCATGCTCGCTGAGGTCGATGACTTCAGTGATCACCCGGCCTTCCCTGTCGCCCAGTTGATCGATAATGTCGTCACGACGTTCGGTGCGGCGATTCTCGGCCTCCATCGGGTACAGCACGACGCGTCCGTCAGCATGCATGCTGATCCAGTTATTCGGGAAGATGGCATCCGGCGTATGCGGCTCGGGCGTATCGTCCACGACGATAACCTCGATGCCAGCTTCGCGGAGCAAACTTACGAGCCCGTCGAACTCGCGCAGAGCGTTCGCCTGCTGCTCCTCGGGTGACGCTGAGGATCTTCCCTGGAAGCGATTTGACGCCGCGGTCAGTGGGTTGCTTTCGAACCCGGCCGGCCGAATCATCATTACCGTGGATGCTAGTTGGGGCTCGTTGACGCTCGTCATGATGTAATTCGCAGAGTGGTCATGCATTATATGTCCGTGTCACACCGAATTAGCAATGCGCTGTTGAATCCCGCCTGGGTTTGCTTCACCTGGGTCGGGATGACTGTGGGTGTATCGATGATCGCGACACCGGTGAGGTTTACGGCCACGTCGATTACACGGCCTGTCGCCCTCGATGTCGGGAGAGTCGTATTTGCGGCGCTCAACAAGGCCGAACTCCTTGCCGTTGTGCTGCTGTTAGTGATTGCGCGCGCTTCGGGGCGCAGTCGTGAGCTCTGGATCTGGGCGAGCGTGTTAATCCTGATCGTGCTGGCACAAGGCGCCTGGCTGATTCCCGAGCTGGCGGCGCGCACCGACATCATCCTGGCCGGCGGGCAACCGCCGCCGTCCCACGCCCATGCTATCTACTCGACGCTGGAACTGATCAAGATCGGCCTGCTCCTGTTCCTCGGCTTCAGGTCCCTGGCCCAGACCCGCTGAATCAGGCTGCCGCGCTCGGCCGCTTCGAGACTTCTGCGTACCAGCGCGCGACATGCACCGCATCATCCGGAACCGCGAGCTTGATCCAGCCCGCGAAATCGACGAGCACCATGGCCGATATGTCCGCGACCGAATAGCTGTCGCCCGCTACAAACGCGTTGTCAGCCAGCTGCTCATTGAGGCGATAGAAGAACTGCAGGACGCGTTGGCGACCGCGTTCCGCGAGCTCCGGTATCTGCTCGTAGGACTCCGGACCCGGGAGTGCCCGACCAGCGAGCCCCTTTGCGGCGTTCC
>JBLYYV010000398.1:0-11146 GCA_048550095.1 Gammaproteobacteria bacterium | reverse complement strand
TAGACAATCGCGAGCGGCGATACGGCACCCATATTGAGTACGGTAATTTCCAATGAGCAAGCTATTTAAAACCATCGCCAAACTCATTGCGGGTATCGCAACCTTGGCGGTCGTGTTCTGGCTATACCTCGCGCTCTTTGCCCGCGAGCCCGTTTTCGGGCCCGAGCAGGACGTCGAACTCGGCCGTCAGGTCGTACAGTCAATTGAAGAATCGGGGGACGAAGGCCCGATCCTGTCGCGTGAGGAATACCCCGAGGCCTACCGACATATGGACCGGCTCGTAGCGTCGCTCGTGCAGTCCCCTGACATCCAATACCGCGACGTATTCAAGTACGACGAGGTCCGGATCATTCACAACGACCGCGTTCTGAACGCGTTTTGTTCACCGGGCGGCTTCATCTACGTATATACGGGGCTGATTCACTATCTCGACGCCGAGGACCATCTCGCGGGCGTGCTCGGGCACGAAATTGCGCATGCCGAACGCCGCCACTCGAGCCTGCGGATGCAAAAACAATACGGCTCGGATCGACTGTTCGATTTCACTGTCCTGACGACGCCGATATCGCTGCGTTCAGCGTGGGCGCTGTCGATGCTCACCGACCTGAAGAACCTGGACTACAGCCGCGACCAGGAGGCCGAAGCCGATCGTGACTCCGTGCATTACCTCAGCAGCACCGATTTTGCGTGCGATGCGACGGCCGGCTTTTTCGAGAAGCTGACGGCGAATGCCGATGGCGCCGAGATTCCGACGTTCCTGAGCGACCACCCCTCGTCCGAGTCGCGCATTCGGGATATTCAGAAGGAGGCAGAGAAGCTCGGCTGTTCCACCGAACTCGGCGACCAGTCAAATTGGCAGAGCCTGCAGGCAGCGCTGCCGCCTTACGAGCCGCCGCCCGTCGAATCCGCAATGGCGCCAGCCGCCGACTAGATTGTGGCTGCTTACTGATTCAGCTCACCGCCGCCTTGGCGGCCGACCCGACACCGATGAGTTCGATCCCGTCGATGATCAACTTGATTCCGATCAGGATGCCGATCGCCAGCTCGCCGGAGGCAGGCCACTGCATCCACATCAGGACGCCGGCCACCAGGCTCGCGACCGAACCGAGCAGCATCCACGCGCCGCCGGCGGCGGGCGGCAGCCGGATTGCGAATATGAGCGTCGCGATGCCGTCAGCGAACAGATACACCGTCAGGACGATCGCCAGCGCTCGCGAACCGACGTCCGGGTTGGCGATCATGTAGCCGCCTGCGACGATCGTCACGATACCGACCAGCGCCTTGAGAAACAGCGAACCCCAGCCCGGCGAGAGCCACGCGAACGCGGTGCGCGCGACGCCGCTCAGGATGAGCAGGATGCCCACGATGACGCTGATCGTCATGCCCGAGATGGTCGGCGATGTGACGGCAAGTATGCCGAGCACCAGCACGACAGCGCCGATCAGCTGGACTCGTCCACCGAATTTCGCCAATGGGCGCAGTATGTCCTGTGAATCCATGTTTTTCCCCTGGTTACCGGCCTTTGCCCGGCCGTGGGCGATTACCTAAAAATAGTTGCAGCGGATCTCGCTTTTCGAGTGCAGTTGGCCGTCGACTTCCTGCATGGGTGTGCGTCTTCTTCTTTCGCCAAAAACTATAGTCGCATTGCTATCAGAACGTGGCCGCCCGCGCTATCCACATTTCGTCGGGCGGCCGCGGCGAGGCAGATCCGATAGTGGCATACTGCGACGCGTGTCCTCGCCGCATCGATCACGCTCCGTCTCAACGGCCGTCAGCCTGCTGTTCTTTTCGGGTATCTCCGCGCTGATCTACCAGACGATCTGGATCAAGCAACTGACCCTCGTGGTCGGCGTCGATGTCTACGCGATCACGGTCGGCGTCAGCGGTTTTTTCGCGGGCCTCGCCATCGGCAGCGCGGTATTCGGGCGCCTGGCCGATCGATTAGAGCGCCCGCTGTTGCTCTATGCAGGCCTCGAAGTCGGCATCGCCATTCTTGGCGTTGCCGCGACGGTCGCGCTCGCATCGGCGGCCCCGCTGTTCGTCGCCCTCGAACACAGTGCGGGCTTTTTCGCGTGGGCCGTGCCCTATGCGCTGGTTGCGTTGCCGGCCGTGCTGATGGGCGGCACCCTGCCGCCCCTCCTCGCGGCGGTGCGGCCGGAAGATGGCGCAATTGGTCGCGTCAGCGGCCAGCTCTACGCCGCGAATACCGCCGGCGCCATCGTCGGTACTTTACTGACGGTATTCATCGTCATTCCCGCACTGGGCATTCGCGGCGCCGGGCTGATCGCGGGGACGCTGAACCTGTTGCTCGCATGCGCCGCGCTGTGGCTCGCACGACGGACTTCACGACAGGCCAACCCGCTTGCGCCATCAGCCATTGGGCACGCGAACATCTCGGCCGATGCGCGCGTCGCCCTCGCGTTGTATGCCCTCGCCGGCGGCGTCGCACTGGGCTACGAGATCATCTGGACGCAGGTCATCGTTCAATTCCTGAGTACGCGCGCCGTGGCGTTCGCGGTGGTGCTCGCGACCTACCTGCTTGGTCTCGTTATCGGCGCCTGGGCGTACGCGCGCATCGCGGACCGGGTCGAGGCACGATGGCGCGCGTTCGGATTGCTGATCGCCGGCGCCGGCATATGCACCCTCGCCACGTTTGCACTGCTCGGCGTATGGCTGCCCGATGCGCAGGATGCGCTCGGCCGCTTCGTGCTGGACTTCACCGGCAACCGGATGTTGTCGATGTGTTCCAGGTTCGCTCTGGCGACAGGGGTCGTCGTGTTACCGCCGACGCTGCTGCTCGGCGCCGCATTCCCGGCGGCGACCCGATTGGCGGTCCGTCCGGACGCGGTCGGCGGCGACGTCGGCCTCGTGCTCGCACTGAACACCGCACTGGGTATCGCCGGCACGATGTTCACCGGCTTCGTCCTGATTCCGCAGCTCGGGCTCGCCGGCAGCCTCGGCGCACTGGCGATTGTCGCGGCATTGCTTGGCGGCGTGGCCATCGCGCGGGAATCGAACTTCCGCTGGCAGGCGGTCGCGGTATCGGCCGCGGTCGTAGCGACGATCGCGATCGTCGCGATCGGCGTGCCCCGCGATCACCTCGCCACACTGCTGGCCGAGGCGCGCGGCGGCGACGTGGTGTTTTACGACGAAGGCCCCGGCGGGACAGTGGCGGTCATCGAACAGCCGACGCCGCGCGGCCGGTTCCGGCGGCTGTACATCCAGGGTGTGTCCAACTCGGGCGACGTCATGCCGTCCAGGCGCTACATGCGACTGCAAAGCTTGCTGCCGCTGATCGTGCATCCGGGCGAGCCGAAATCGGCGCTCGTGATCGCCTTCGGCACCGGCATCACGGCCGGCAGCCTGCTGGCGTACCCCGACCTGGAAAGGCGGCTGGTCGTCGAACTGCTGCGACCGGTCGTCGATGCCGCGCCATTGTTCGACGGCAACTACGGCGCCGGCAGCGATCCGCGGCTCGAGGTTGTCATCGCCGACGGGCGGCATGAGTTGCTGCGGCGGGACGAGAGTTTCGACCTGATCACGCTCGAACCGCCGCCACCCGCCGCGGCCGGCGTCGTCAATCTATATTCACGTGAATTCTATGAATTGGCCCGTAAGCGACTGACTAATAATGGATTACTAGCGCAATGGCTGCCGATCACGAGCCAGAACGACGAGGACTCGCAGTCGCTCGTCCGCAGCATGCTCGACGTGTTTCCGTACGTGACGCTGTGGACGACCGAGGTCCACGAGATGATGTTGATCGGATCGAGGCAGCCGCTGGTTCTCGACTACGCGACCATCGAGACTCGCTTCGCGGCACCCGATGTGCGGCAGGCGCTCCGCGAGGTCGGCATCAACTCGCCGGCCGAACTGATCGCGACCTACATCACGGACCGAACCGGCCTCGAACGCTACGCAGCCGGCGCATTGCCGGTGACCGACGACCGACCGCGCATCGAGTATGCGGGTTGGGTCCGGCCGCGGGAAATCGTGCGCGTGCTGCCGAAGCTGCTGGCGCTCAGTAGCCCGCTGCCCCTGACCGCGACCGACGCGGAACTGGCCCGGGTCGCGGCAGCGTATGGGCGACTGCTCGACTTCTACGAAATCGCCTACCGCGCCTACGGCAGAGACCGGGCACGCTGGATGGCCGGCCTGCGAGCATTCAGGTTGAGCGGCGAACCTAACGCCTACTTCGATTGGTACGAACCGCCCTGACGCCTATGGAAGACGTGGCGGCGGCGCCAGCGGCGGTCGACGCAGCAGAAAGCGTCCGGCCACCATCGCTATATATAAGATATACACCGCAGCGGATGCAGCGCCCGCCACATAGGTCATCGCGGCCGCCCGCAGGACCGAGCGCACGCCACGTCGTTCCTCGTCGGTGACGAGGTGCAATCGATCGATTTCCGCGAGGGCGCGCTTGCTGGCGTCGAACTCGACCGGCAGCGTCAGGAACTGGAACCCCAAGGCGCCGACATAACCCAGCACGCCCAGCTGGACGAGTTCCGGGATACCGACAAACACGCCGAGGATGGCGGCCGGCAGGCCGAACCGCGACGCGGCGTTCACCACCGGTGCCAGCGCCGTGCGGAATTTCAGGAACCCATAACCGACGTGATCCTGTATCGAGTGCCCGGTCTCGTGCGCCGCGATCGCCATCGCCGCAACGCTGCGCTGGGCGAAGACAGATTCGGACAGACTGATGGTCTGGTTGCGTGGATCGTAGTGGTCCGTCAGCCGTCCGCGCACCGGCTGCACGGCGACATTCGTCATCGCATTCGCCTCGAGTATCGCGACGACGGTCCCGGCGCCGGTCATGCCGGCCGAGTTCGGGACGGCACCCCACTTGCGCTGGGTCGCATGCAGTGCCTGCTGGACGATGAATGACAGCAGGTAAGAAGCGCCAACGAGAACCCAGAAAATATCCATTTTTAATTCTTCTAATAGCAGGGCGAAACTGGCGGCGTGGGCCGCGTCACGGCAGCGACACACTCGGTATCGGGAACGTGACCGCGAGCATGAACTCGTTTCCCTTGAGCGAAGTCCGCGCGCCGAATTCCCATTGATACCGCAGGGTGACCTGGGCGATGAATTTTCGTTGGGTGGCGATCGGCAGCGTGACTTCGGGCCCGACGGCGAACACACGGTTCCTGCCAACGGGGACGTCCAGGCCTAACAGGTCCAGGGCGTCCTGAATATCGAAGCCACCGAGATCGTCGTCCGTCAGCTTCCACTGCGCGCCGTAGGCGATACCGACATTTCCTGCGCCGTCAAAGAAAGACCATCCGAGCCCCCCTTCGAGCGTCAGGAAGTCGCCGACCTGGATGTCGGTCCCCTCCTTTTCACTGTGGGTCTCGTAGAACGCCATCGTCGAGAAGTGCCAGCGCTTCTCATCGTCGAAATAGACCGTGCCGCCGCCGAACAGTTCGAGCGTCCACATACCCAGGCCCACGTTGCCGTCCGCCAGAAACTCGTAGTCCCCGGTCGGCGCATAGATGCCGATGCCGGCGCTAAAATCCGAACGTGGTCGGTGCCAGCCGAGATTTATCGGCTGCACGTACAGGTCCGCGAAACCGGTAGACGTGTCCTGGTCGACGCCGAACAGCGGAATTTCAAGATTGTTATTGGTCCACGCCGGGTAGATTTGAACGCTGTAGTTAGCGCCCAGTACCTTGATGTCCGACACCCAGATACCAGCCACGACGAGCGCATCGACGTCGACCGAGTCACGCATGTCGGGCAACACCGCGTTGCCATCGGCGTCGTTAAATCGGTCGGCATGGTAGTTGACGTAAATCGGAGCGACGTAGAATCCGGGCGGCGGTTGCGTCGCCGCCAGGATGCCATAGTCGCCGCGCGTGTTGTGGCTGTTGAACTGAGCCGAAGCCGATTCCGCGATCGAAAACGCCACGATCGCAAGGCCGGTCATGAAAAGTAGTCTCATAGGAGTGGTCGCGATATCGACGGCTCTACATTCGGGGCGTGTAAGGTTCCGGCGCCGGGAACGGCACCGGCGGCTCCTGTTGCAGCGTCTGCTGAAATTTCAGCACCTGCTCGATCACCGCCGGCAGCACCCATGTGAGCTGCTCGGCACCGGTGGCACCCTCGCCGTGACCGCCGTACAGTCCGTAGAGTTCCTTGGGGTCTTTCAGCAGATCGTGCACGCGAGGCACATTCAACTTGGTGGGTGACCCGAACATGCTCTGCTGATCCCAGAAGTGAATCTTGAAGTTCCGCCACTTGTAAGACTGCATATTGGCCCCGTTATAGGCCGGGAACCCCTCGCGGGCGGACTGGCGGGTTCGGCCCGTCAACAGCGGCATCTGATCGACGCCATCGACCATCCGGTCCGCCGGCACGTCGTAGCCGGCTGCGCCCGCGAAAGTCGGCAACAGGTCAGTGATATGAACGATTTCGTTGGTGACCGATCCGGGTTTGATCTTCCCCGGCCAGCGAATCAGAAACGACGTGCGCAACGAGCCTTCCAGCGTCGTGAAGTAATGGCCCCGCCAGTAGCCGGCGGTTCCAAAGTACGACGGTGCCTCTTCCGGCCCGTTCTCACTCATCCAGATCACGATGGTGTCATCCGCGATTTTCAGCTGCTCGAGCTTGTCCAGAATCTGCCCGACATTGAAGTCCATCTCGGCCAGCATGTCGGCGTAGGCGCCGTTACCGGTCTTGCCGGCGAAATCTGGGTGCGGCAGAACCGGGATGTGTGTCTGTGTGAAGGGAATGTAGGCAAAGAACGGTTGCTTCGATCGGGCATTGCGTTCGATGAACCCGATGGCGCGCTCGGTCAACTCGCGATCAATCGTGCGCCGGGTATCAAGGTCGTACTCCTTGACAGCTTTCGGCCGTTGACCACGGGTCGCCTGAACGATCTGCGGAGTTTCGACCACCTCGGGATCGAAGTGCGGCTGGGATGAATACATGGCCTCGTCGGTCGTGTTCGGAATGCCGTACCATTCATCGAAGCCCTGGTCGGTCGGCCAGCGGCCCGGCTGATCACCGATGTGCCACTTGCCGTAAATACCCGTGGCGTAGCCCTCGCCAGAGAACAGTTCCGCCATCGTGATCTCCCAACCCACCAGGCCGTATGGCAGGCCCCAGACTACCCTGGTCGTGCCGGAACGAATGGGATGTCGCCCGGTCATTAACGCCGAACGCGACGGTGTGCACTGCGGTTCGACATTGAAATTGAGCAATTTCATGCCTTCGTTCGCGAGGGTGTCGATGCGGGGCGTGGGTGCACCGCGAAGGATACCGCCACCGTAAGTGCCGACCTCACCCCAGCCGAGATTGTCCATCACCATCAATACGACGTTGGGCTTGTCCTGCGCCCCGGCCGCAGACATCAACAATGCGCAGAAACATGCGGCGGTCAGCCTCCGAAACCCGCGCCTGAGATTGTGATTCACCGATTCAGCTCCTGTCATTTGTCGGGAAAGATGCTTGCCCAGTCGTCGCGCATGCTGATGACGGTCCAGCCGCGTTCGGCTGCCTCGTCGAGGCCCTTATCGAGGCGCCCGATGTGCGATTCGCGGTCATACGCGTACTCGCGCTCCCCGTCGTCGTGATGAACAAAGACCGCGAGGCTCGCCGTCTCGCCACCGGCCGCATATTGCAGCATCTGCAAATCGCCGTCGGAGTTACCGAACGCGGCGATCGGGCGCTGGCCGATGTGCAGGTTTATCGCGACCGGCTTGCCTTCCTTGTCGTCATTGAAGTTCAGCTCGGGCAGCTTGACGAGAAAGCTGCGATCCGCATCGGTGCGAAACTCGGTCACGATACTGCTGCCGACCACCTGGTCCGGCGGAATTCCATACGCGTCCTCGGCGAAGGTCCGAATAAACTCGATACCGCCGCCGGACACAATGAACGTCTTGAAGCCGTTCGCGCGCAGGTACGCGAGAACCTCCAGCATCGGCTGATAGATGACCCGGTCGAACGGCCGGTCGAAGCGCGGATGACGCGCGGTGTCCAGCCATTGCCGCGCGATGAGGGAGAATTCACTGACTGTCAGGCCTGCATGCGTCGCCATCATGATCTGGCCGAGCTCCCGAAGTCCGAACGTTGCCAGCGTGGCTTTGTCGTCTTCGAGAACGGCCTTGAACGGCTGTTCCTCACGCCATTCCGGATGCTCCGCCGCCATTGCGAGCACGCGATCCCGGGCGAACAGCAACTGGAAGTACAGCGGTTGCTCCGACCACAGCGTGCCGTCGTTGTCGAACGTGGCGATCCGTTCGTCGGCCGGGACGAAGTCCGGGTTACCCGGGTCCGTAACTCGCGCCACGAAGTCGAGTATCTGTTGTTTCGTCGCTCCGTCGTTCCACGACGGCAGCGGATCGGCCGCAACGGCGGGCTGCGGTCGGGCAGCCGGCGACTGCGGCGCAGCCGCAGCGTCAGTCCGCGGTCCGCCGTCGTCCGCTGGGCTGCACCCAAATAACAGTGTCAGCAGGACGGCCCCGGCGGCCTGTCTGTAAAAGCCTGACGTCGGCAGCTGTCGCATCGCGCAGTCTCCTCGAAGGTTTGGATCAAACTCCCGGTCGCAAGATACGACCAGCATCCAGTTGTAGCGAAACAGGTCAATGGCGGCTATCCACATTTCGGCAAACTATTTCGTTGTTGCGATTCGGGTCCAGATACATGGATACTTTGCCCGACATGAATATTCGAACAACGATTGCACTTCTTGTCGTCCTAACGCTCGCCGGCTGTGCGACGACGGACTTCGACTATCCTCGCGATGCCAGCGTCGCAATAGAGGCCGATACCGATACGACGCTCAAACGCCGAGTCGACGACTGGCTCGCGACAAATCCAGGGCCCTCCGGTTTCTATCCCCTGATCAGCGGCACGGACGCGCTCGGCGCAAGACTGCGACTGATCGAAGCCGCCGAAAAAACGATCGACGCGCAGTATTTCCTGATGAAGACAGATGCGGCCGGCTACGTGTTCAGTGCGGCGTTGCTCGCCGCGGCCGACCGAGGTGTTCGGGTGCGCTTTCTGCTCGACGACATCTTTACGTCCGTTAAAGACGAGGATCTGGCGATTATCGACGGTCATCCCAACATTGAGTTACGGCTGTTCAATCCGATCGCGCGAAGCGGCATTGATGCCTTCAATTATCTCGGCGACTTCAAAACCGCAAATCGGCGGATGCACAATAAATCATTCATCGTCGATAATCAGGCGGCGATCGTCGGCGGACGCAATATCGCGGACGAATATTTCGAGTTGAATACCGCGGGCGAGTTTCGGGATTTCGACATGGCCGTGCTCGGACCTGCCGCTACCGAAGTATCTAAACAGTTCGACACGTTCTGGAACCATCAACGCGCGCTGCCTCTTGAGGCGGTTACGGCCCCCTACAGCGAGCAGGACGTCGCGAAATTTCGCGCGAATGTGGATCGCGAATTTCTCGAGGAATCACGGGGCATCTATCAGGGCGCGGTCAACTCCGACCTGATGCGCAGTTTCGATGATGAAGAGACGCCGTTCTATTCCGCCGGCGCGATCGTCCTGAACGATGACCCCGACAAATTGACCCGAGAAGTCTCGCAAGAGAGTCAGTATCTTGTGAATGCTTTGGCCGACATCGTAGACGAAGCCACATCCGAGGTCGTCGTACTCAGCCCCTACTTCATTCCGGGCGATGACGGCGTCGAGTTCTGGCGCTCGATCACCGCTAAGGGCGTCAGGGTTGTCGTCATTACGAATTCGCTTGCGGCCAACAACCACACGTCCGTGCACTCCGGCTATTCGAGATACCGTAAAGACATGCTCAGGGCCGGCGTCGAACTGTACGAGGCTCGAGCCAACGCCGTGAGCGATGCCGACGAAGATGGCGCGCGGGCCGAGGCAATGACGATGCACACGAAGGCAATGCTGTTCGATCGCGAGGCCGTGTTTGTCGGGTCGTTGAACCTGGACCCGCGGTCCATCGAGATCAACTCCGAGATGGGCATGGTGGTGACATCGACTGACTTGGCGGGCGACCTCGCGGACAAACTGTTCGAAGGACTGGGCGACTGGACCTACCGGGTCAAGCTAGACGAGGATGGGCGTCTACGCTGGCACGCCACGATCGACGGAGTCGAAGTCGTCGAGACCTCCGAGCCGCTGGCGTCAGGGTGGCGGAAGTTCAACGCCTGGTTTTTGAAGATCGCGCCCGAGCGCCAGCTATGAGTACGTCACAGCCGGCTCATTCACTGATACTGGGCGGCACTTACGTATGATTATCCGGACCGACCGCTCAAGCTGTCGCGATACTCGTCGGGCGGCTCGAAAGTACTTGATTGACGGGGCTAATACCAGCGAAATCATCCGGCGTGATCGTCTCTCGCTCGAGAAGTAGTTCCGCGCCAGCGGTTAAATCACCGCTCCTTTCTTCCAGCACGGCGCTAGCCTGGCTATATGCATCGTCGATCAGTTGACGCACGGCAGTATCGATCTCCCGGGCCGTTTCCTCCGAATAGTCTTTTGTTCCCATCCCGATTGGGCTATCACCGAGATAGCTGGATCGTTGCTGCTCCAGCACGGCCTGACCAAGACCCGGCGACATACCGTATCGCGTAACGATTTGTCGAGCGATGCCCGTCGCCTTAACGAGGTCATCCGAAGCACCGGTCGTAATTTCACCAAAAGTCAGCGCTTCGGCCGCGCGCCCTGCCATCAAAACGCACATACGATTCTTCAACTCACTGGTAGTGACGAGGAACTTGTCCTCGGTCGGCCGTTGCATGGTATAGCCCAACGCGCCTATCGAGCGCGGAATAATTGATATCTTATGCACGGGATCGGTTCCCGGGAGGCTCGCGGCCACGAGCGCATGACCCATTTCGTGATAAGCAACGCGTTTCCGGTCTATCTCGCTCATTAATCGGGATCGCTGCTCGGTGCCCGCTACAAGCCGTTCTACCGCGCGGGTAAAATCATCCATCTTCACTTGCTTACCGTCACGGCGCGTCGCAATTATCGCCGCCTCGTTAACCAAATTTGACAGGTCGGCGCCCGTGAAACCGACCGTGATGCCGGCGACCTCCTCGACATCGATGTCCGGATCCGTAGTGACGTCTCTCAGATGAATTCTAAGTATGGCCTCCCTGCCGACGCGATCTGGCCGATCGACCGCGATCTCGCG
>JBLYYV010000397.1:0-25970 GCA_048550095.1 Gammaproteobacteria bacterium | reverse complement strand
CTGCGGCGTTGTGGAGTACTCGGCCTGAATGAACGCAACGCGCAGTTCATTCAGAAATACAACGAACGACGGCTCTATCCGCTCGTCGACAACAAGCTCCGCACGAAGCGCCTCGCGATCGAGGCCGATATCGCAGTGCCCGAACTCTACGGGGTCATCGGCAATCAACATGATGTGCGGCGATTGGGTGAGATCGTCGGCGAGCGGCGCGACTTCGTCGTCAAGCCCGCCCACGGCACCGGCGGGGACGGGATACTTGTCGTCACCGGCCGCAGCGCCCGCAAGCAACACCTGTATCAACTTGCGGACGGCGACTTCATATCCGAGTCCGAGATCGAGCATCACGTATCCAACATCGTCAGCGGTCAATACAGTTTTGTAGGCACGCGCGACAGCGCGATGATCGAATATCGTGTCGAGACCGATCCGTTCTTCGCGCCCGTGACGTTCCAGGGCGTGCCCGACATTCGCGTGCTCGTCTACAAGGGTTATCCGGTCATGGCGATGGTGCGCTTGCCGACGCGTCGCTCGCGCGGTAAGGCCAATCTTCACCAGGGCGCAATCGGCGTTGGCATCGCGCTGCATGACGGAAAGACACTGAACGGTGTGCTCGGGAACGACATCGTGTTCGAGCATCCGGACACGGACGAGCCGATCGGCGGATTGACGATCCCACTGTGGCAGGAGTCGCTGCTCCTCGCCGCGCGCTGTCACGAGTTGACCGGGCTCGGGTACCTCGGCGCGGATATCGTGCTGGATCGGTACAAAGGTCCGCTGATTCTGGAAATCAATGCGCGGCCCGGGCTCAACATACAGATCGCCAATCGCGCCGGCTTGCAGGACCGCCTGTCGATGGTCGACGATTGGACGGAGGACCTGGATACCGACGGGAAGGTGGCGCGCGTCTGCGAGGCCCTTTCGCCGGTCGGCAACACAGAAAGACGGGAACCATGAAGAGCAAGACGCCTTTCCATTCCCGGCATGTCGCTGCAGGCGCGCGGATGGTCGATTTCGGCGGCTGGGACATGCCGCTGCACTACGGCTCGCAGATAGACGAGCATCATGCGGTGCGCGGCGCTGCCGGCATCTTCGACGTATCGCATATGACCGTCGTGGACGTTACCGGCTCAGCCGCCACCGCATATCTGCGCAGGCTGCTCGCGAACGACATCGCGAAGCTCGCCGCGCCGGGCAAAGGCCTCTACAGCTGCATGCTCAACGAGGCGGGGGGCATCGTCGACGACCTGATCACTTATCGGCGGGACGACGGCGAATACCGGGTCGTCGTCAATGCGGCCACGCGGGATGCTGACCTGGCGTGGATGAATAATGTGGCGGGTGCATTCGATGTCAGCGTGACGGAGCGGCCCGACCTGGCGATGCTGGCGATACAGGGCCCGCACGCGGTCGAACGGGCGCTGCCGCTGTTGCCGCCGTCCCTGAGCAAGGCAGCAGCATCGCTGGAGCCATTCGGCTGCGCTGAGGCCGATGGCGTCTTTGTCGCTCGCACGGGATACACAGGCGAGGACGGTTTCGAAATCATCCTCGCCGAGGATCCGGGCCTGCGCCTGTGGGATGCGGCGGTCTCGGCCGGAGTCGCGCCGTGCGGTCTTGGCGCCCGCGACACGTTGCGGCTCGAAGCGGGCCTGTGTCTGTATGGGCAGGACATGGACACGACGACGTCCCCCCTCGTGTCGGGGCTCGGCTGGACTGTGGCGTGGGACCCGCCGGATCGCGATTTCGTCGGGCGGGACGCGCTCGAGGGCGAGAAAAAGGCCGGCATACCGGTAAAATGGGTCGGCCTGATACTCAAAGATCGCGGTATCATGCGCCATGGTCAGAGGGTCGTCACGCCCGCCGGCGACGGCATCGTCACGAGCGGCGGATTCTCGCCGACCATCCAGCGCTCGATCGCACTGGCTCGAGTTCCCGGCGACGCAGCAGGCGTCTGCCAGGTCGAGATCAGAAACGCTCTTCGTGATGCGAGAATCGTGCGGCCGACATTCGTCCGCAACGGCAAAATATTGGTGGATCAAGACAGTGACTAGATCGGCGGAGGGTCCGGAAGAATGAGTGAAGTCCCGCATAACCTGAGGTACACCAGCGATCACGAGTGGATTCGCCTTGAAGACGACGGTTCGGTCGTCGTCGGGATTACCGACCATGCGCAGGAGGCGCTCGGCGAGCTCGTTTACGTCGAGGCGCCGGAGGCGGGTCAGGAATACGGGAAGGGCGACGCGTGTGTGGTCGTCGAGTCCGTCAAGGCGGCGTCCGATGTCTACGCGCCCATCAGCGGAGCGTGCAGTGAATCGAACGGCGCGCTCGCGGACGAGCCGGAGCGCGTCAACCAGAGTCCATACGAAGACGGCTGGCTGGTCCGTTTGATCCCGTCCGACCCGGCCGAGATGGAAGAGCTCATGGATGCCGAAGCCTACGAGCAGTTCCTGATCGATTCGGACGGCTGATTGGCACGAAGCGTCCCTGCATTCTGATTCGATGCCCTATATTCCGCACACCGATAAAGACGTCGCCGAGATGCTCGCGGGCATCGGCGCAGACAATACTGAAGCCTTGTTCGAGGAGATTCCCGCCGGGTTGCGCGTCGATGACCTGCCTGGTGTTCCAGAGGCGCTGACGGAAGCCGAGATCACGCGCCTGATGCGCAGCCGCGCGCGCCGCGATGGTGGTGTCGTGTCGTTCCTCGGCGCCGGCGCGTACGAGCACACGATTCCGGCGGCCGTGTGGGACGTCGCGACGCGCGGCGAGTTTTACAGCGCGTATACGCCTTACCAGGCCGAAGCGAGCCAGGGCACGCTGCAACTGATCTACGAGTATCAGACGATGATGACCGGGCTGACCGGTCTCGACGTGTCCAACGCGTCTCTGTATGACGGCGCCACCGCGTTCGCCGAGGCGTGCCTGATGGCCGTGCGCGCAAATCGCAAGTCGAAGTCGCGGCGGGTGCTGATCAGCCGTGGCGTCAACCCGATCTACCGGTCGGTCACCGATGCCATCGTCAAAGGGCAGGGGATCGAACTCGTCGAGATTCCCTTGCGCGACGGGCGCACCGATTTCGACGCGCTCGCGCGGTTCGATGGCCAGGATTTCGCGGCGCTGTGCCTGCAGCAGCCGACCTTCCTGGGCACGATCGAGGAAGCGGATGCGATCACTGACTGGGCGCACGAGCGCAATATTCTCGTCATCGGCGCCTGCAACCCGCTCAGCCTCGCCTTGCTGAAAGCGCCCGGCGACTGGGGCGGGCAGGGTGCCGACATCGTCTGTGGCGAAGGTCAGCCGCTGGGTATCCCGTTGTCTTCCGGCGGGCCGTACTTCGGCTACATGGTCTGCACGACGCAATTGCAGCGGCAGATGCCGGGTCGCATCGTCGGCCGCACACTCGATATCGAAGGACGGACGGGCTACACGCTGACGCTGCAGGCGCGCGAGCAGCACATCCGCCGCTCTAAAGCCACCTCGAACATCTGCACGAACCAGGGGTTGATGGTGACCGCCGCGACGATCCACATGTCGTTACTCGGCGCCGAAGGGCTGCGGCGCGTCGCCCTGGCCTGTCATGCGAATACGCGTATGCTCGCCGACGAGCTGGCACAGGTCGACGGGGCGTCGATCGCATTCGGCCCGTACTTCCACGAGGCTGTCGTACAACTCGATCGACCCGCGCAGTCGATCATCGACACGCTGGGGTCGCGTAAGATACTGGCCGGTTACGACCTGTCTGCGGACTACCCGGAACTCGGCAGCGCGCTTCTCGTCTGCGCCACCGAGGCACGCACGAGCGACGATATCGGTGCCTACGTCGCGGCGTTCAAAGACGCGATGAAGAAATCGCAGGCGGCATGAAACGATGAGCGAGCCACTGATATTCGAGATCTCGCAGAGTGGTCGTCGCGCGCCGTCGCATGCGCCGTCCAAAGTTCCCGAGCATGATCTGCCGGCCGCGCTGCTGCGTGATACTCCGCCGATGTTGCCGGAAGTATCCGAGTTGCAGGTCGTGCGACATTTCACGCGCCTGTCGCAGCGCAACTTCTCGATCGATACCGAGTTCTACCCGCTCGGCTCGTGCACCATGAAGTACAACCCGAAGGTCTGCAATCGACTCGCCATGTTGCCGGAGTTTCTCGAACGGCACCCGCTGGGGGCCGTCGAACACGGCCAGGGATTCCTCGAGTGCATGTACGAGTTGCAGGACATGCTGACGGCGGTAACGGGCATGGCCGCGACGTCGCTGACGCCGATGGCGGGCGCGCAGGGTGAATTCGCCGGCGTCGCGATGATCCGTGCGTACCATGATGCCAACGGCGAGCATGAGCGTCGCGAGATCATCGTGCCGGACGCGGCGCACGGAACGAACCCGGCTACGGCGACGATGTGTGGTTGCGTCGCGGTGGAGATTCCAACGGGCGCGGACGGCGATATCGACATGGCAGCATTGCGCGACGCGGTCGGCCCGCAGACGGCGGGTATCATGCTGACCAATCCATCGACGTTGGGTGTCTTTGAACGTCAGATCACGGAAGTCGCGAAAATCGTTCACGATGCAGGCGGGCTGCTCTACTACGACGGAGCGAACCTGAACGCGATCCTCGGCCGCGCACTCCCTGGCGACATGGGCTTCGACGTCATGCATCTGAACCTGCACAAGACCTTCTCGACGCCGCATGGCGGCGGCGGACCCGGTTCCGGCGCGGTCTGCGTCAACGAACGACTGGAGCCGTTTCTGCCGGTGCCGGTCGTTGGCCGGCAGACCGTCGACGGCGAAGAGCGCTACATCTGGCTGACGGAAGCAGACCGGCCCCAGAGCATCGGTCGACTGTCCGCGTTCATGGGCAATGCCGGTATTCTGCTGCGCGCTTACATCTACATGCGCATTCTCGGCCGAAAGGGCATGCGGCGCGTCTCGGAGTTCGCGACACTGAACGCCAATTACCTGATGAAGCGGCTCATGGCGCTCGGCTTTGACGTTGCGTTTCCTGAGCGGCGCGCGAGTCACGAATTCATCGTGTCGGTCAAGCCGATCACGCGCGAGACCGGTATCACCGCGATGGACTTCGCCAAGGCGTTGCTGGACCGTGGATTCCACGCGCCGACGACCTATTTCCCACTGCTGATTCCCGAATGCCTGCTGATCGAGCCGACGGAGACCGAAGCGCGGCAGGATCTGGACGCATTCGCCAGCGCGCTGGCCGAAATTCGCGATCTCGCGCGCAGCGACCCCGATGCCGTCAAGGCCGCCCCGGTGACGACGCCGGTGCGTCGGCTCGACGACGTCCGTGCGGCCAAGCAACTCAATCTTGCCTGGCGGCCCGACGACGCCGCCTCTTAATTACTCACCCGGAGACAATTTGTGTCAGCACTGATCTGTGGCTCACTGGCCTACGACAACATCATGGTGTATCCCGGCCGGTTCAAGGAATCTATCCTGCCCGACCAGTTGCATATTCTGAACGTCGCGTTCCTCGTGCCGGAGTTGCGCAAGGAATTCGGTGGTTGCGCCGGCAACGTCGCTTACAACCTGCATGCGCTCGGCGGCGAGCCGCTGATCATGGCGACGGTTGGCGCTGATTTCGACGCCTATGCCGGCCGCTTGTCGGACCTCGGGGTCGATATGACATATGTCCGCACGATCGACTCCACGTTGACCGCGCAGGCGTACATCACCACTGACCTGGACGATAACCAGATCACGGCATTTCATCCCGGCGCGATGGATTATTCGCATGAGAACCGCGTCCCGGAGAACGCCGGCGTGACGATCGGCATGGTGTCGCCGGACGGGCGGCAGGGCATGATCGATCATGCCGATCAATTCGCGGATGCGGGCATACCGTTTATTTTCGATCCGGGTCAGGGCCTGCCGATGTTCGAAGGCGCCGAGCTCAAGCGGTTCATCGATCAGGCCACCTGGGTGGCGGTCAACGATTACGAGGGACAAATGCTGCAGGAACGGACCGGATGGTCGGCCGAAGAGATCTCACAACACGTGGAAGCCGTGATCGTCACGCGTGGCGGCGAGGGTTCTTCGATCTTTGCCAATGGTGACGAGATTGTCATCCCACCGGTTAAAGCGGCCGAGATACTGGATCCGACCGGCTGCGGCGATGCCTACCGCGCGGGCCTGCTGTTCGGCATCTCTCGGGAAATGTCGTGGGAAGACACCGGCCGACTGGCATCGTTGATTGGATCGATCAAGATCGCGCATCGCGGCACGCAGAACCATGCGCTGTCTCCAGCAACGGTCGGCGAAGCATTCGAGGCGGCGTACGGTTATGCGATTAATCTATAGACTGACCTTCGCGTTGCTGCTGTCGTCAGTCGCGCTGGCGGATAGCCACACCGAGCGACAGTGGCGCGGCACCCTCGAGCGAATCTCGTCGGGCGTCGTCTCGATCAAGGTCGACAGCACGCGGGCATTCGATACCGAGTGGAATCAATCCAGCCAGGCGACGGGATTCGTCGTCGATGCCGAGCGCGGCCTGATCCTGACGAACCGCCACGTCGTGACGCCCGGCCCCGTCAGGGCCGAGGCGCTGTTCAACAACCAGGAGGAGGTCGAGCTGGTCGCGGTATATCGCGATCCGGTGCATGATTTCGGCTTCTATCGCTATGACCCGGCGCAGCTGAAATACATCGAGCCCGTCGAGCTCAAGCTCGATCCCGCCGGGGCGCAAATCGGCCGTGAGATCCAGGTCGTCGGCAATGACGCGGGAGAGCGCCTGTCGTTCCTGTCCGGCACGCTCGCGCGTCTCGACCGGCCGGCGCCTTCGTATGGCCGTGGCAACTACAACGATTTCAATACGTTCTACCTGCAGGCCGCGTCGGGAACGTCCGGTGGTTCGTCGGGTTCGCCCGTCGTCGACATCGAAGGCCATGTGGTCGGCCTGAATGCCGGCGCCAACTCGCAGGCGGCGTCCAGCTTTTTCCTCCCGCTGGATCGCGTAAAACGCGTTCTCGAGTTATTGCAGGCCGGCGAAGTCGTGACCCGCGGTACCCTGGAGACGGTATTCGTCCACCTGGCGTTCGACGAGTTGCGTCGCCTTGGCCTGCGGGATATGACCGAGGCGGACATCCGCCGCGAGTTCCCGGCGCAGACAGGCATGCTCGTCGTGGATGAGATTATTCCGCAGGGCGTCGCGGATGGCGTGCTGCAAGTCGGCGACATCATCGTCGAGGTCAACGGAGAGTTCGTCACGAGGTTCGTCCCGCTGGCGGCGATCCTCGATGATCGCGAGGGCGAGACGATATCCCTCGTCGTCGAGCGCTACGGGGAAGTCGTCGACGTCGAGGTGTCGGTGCAGGATTTGCATGCGATTACGCCACGCGAGTTCATTTCCTTCGGTGATGCCGTCGTGCACGACCTGTCCTATCAGCAGGCTCGACATGTCAATCAACCCATTCAGGGTATTTATGTCGCCAATCCGGGCTACGTGCTGGCGAATGCTGCCATACCTCGTGGCGCCGTCGTCACGTCGGTCGGTGAGACGCAGATCGACACGCTGGACCAGTTTGAAATGGCGCTGGCGGATCTGGCCGACCGCGAGCGCGCGACGTTGCGCTTCTATAACTTCGAGGATCCGGTCACGAGCAAACTCGCGGTCATGACAATGGACCGGCGCTGGTTTCCCGCCGAACGCTGTGTGCGAAATGACGACACCGGGCTGTGGCCATGTGTTCCGCTCAAGAACGGTGGCGCCGCCGAGGCGCAGCAACCGGCGACGGCTACTTTCATCAAGCGAGCCGATCGTCGCGCGAGAACCGTCGCGCCGTCGCTCGTGCTCGTCAATTACGACATGCCCTACACCATCTCGGGGATCTCCGATCGACACTACTACGGGACGGGCGTGATCGTAGATGCAGAGCGCGGTCTGGTCGTTGTCGATCGCAATACCGTGCCCGAAGCGATGGGGGATGTGCGCATCACGTTCGCCGGCGAACTCGAGGTTCAGGCGCGCATTCGCTACATTCATCCGACGCATAACCTGGCGTTACTCGAGTACGACCCGGCCTTGATCGGAGATACTCCAGTGCGCGCGGCGAAACTCGCGACGGCGTTGCCGCGGCAGGGCGAGTCGGTTTGGGTCATCGGTTTGCGGCCGGATCACAAGCTCATCCAGCGTCAGACCGAGGTGGCTTCCGTTGACCCGGCTTACCTGCCGTTGTCGCGCACGATGCGGTTCCGCGATACGAATCTCGAGGTCCTGCACCTGGTCAACGGCCCCGCCGACGTGGACGGCGTTATCGTCGACAAACAGGGGCGCGTGACGGCGCTATGGTCGAGTTTCGCTTTCCAGGTCGGCCAGGAGCTCGTGCAGGAAAACAAGGGCGTGCCCGCGGAGCAGGTCGCCCAGTTGCTCGAGCTGGTGCGCGAGGATCGACAGCTCTATTCGCTCGAGGTCGAGTTGAGCACGCTGTCGCTGGCGACCGCGCGCAAGCTCGGGCTCGACGACGAAAGCGTCAGACGCCTGACGAGCCATGATCCGGAGCGGCGTCAGGCGCTCGTGGTATTACGCACCGTTGCCGGTGCGCCGTCGGCCGCCGTCTTGAAGCCCGGCGACCTGATCCTGACCATCGACGGCAAGCCCGTGACGCGCTTTCGCGAGGTCGAGCTCGCGGCACGCGGCGGCGCGGTCGACGTCGAGTACTTTCGCGACGGCAAGCTGCAATCGGCATCGATCGAGACCGTCGCGCTCGACGGCCAGGGCGTGCGCCGTGCCGTCATGTGGGCGGGCGCATTACTCCAGGCGCCCTATCGCGATATGTCCGCGCAGCGCGGCGTAGAACCGGTCGGCGTCTATGTGTCTTACTTCGCTTACGGTTCGCCGGCTTCGCGCTACGGTTTGTTCGCCGGTCGGCGCATCGTTGAAGTAGACGGCATTCCGACGCCGGACCTCGATCGATTCCTCGAGATCATCGAGAACCGGCAGGATCGTCAGTCGGTGCTGGTCGCGACGGTGACATGGAACGGCGCCGTAGACGTGCTGACGCTGAAACTCGATAAAACGTACTGGCCAACCTACGAAATCGTCTACCGTAACGACGAATGGCAACGCATCGCATTCGACTGATCGCAGTCGGAAGGCTGCTTTTGCTCATAACCGCAACAGCGGGGATCAGCGGTGCGGGCGCAGCGGAGCTCTACAAGTATCGGGACGAGAGCGGTGCAATCGTCTTCAGCGACAAGCCGCCGCCCGACGGCAAATCATTCGAGCAACAGCAGCGTGACGTCGCGCGCTCCAACAAGCCGCCGAAAGTTGCGGTCCGCGTCGAGGAATCGGGCGGCAGGCTGGATATCTGGGCCGACAACGAATGCCATTGTCCCGCCGAGGTCGCCCTGCAGCTGACTGGCGGTGCTTATAGCGACGTGTCGCCGGACAGCGCCGTCAGGGACGTCATCCCGGCCCTCGGCAGCGTCCGGCTGATGAGCCTGCGCCCGGGCACCGGCGCCGGGCAGCCCGATTTCCGCTTCGGGTATGTATTCGGTGATCCTGACGCCACGCATTCTCCGGCCGAGGGTTATCGTCCGCCGTTCGCGGCCGGGCGCGCGTTCAGGATCACGCAGGCGTTTCCCGATTCGATAACGCATTCGACGCCCGACAGCCGCTATGCAATCGACCTGGCGATGCCGGAGCGCACCGACGTGTATGCGGCGCGGGGCGGGCTCGTGGTCGAGGTTGCGCGCGACAATTTTCGCGGCGGCGCGGACTACGGCAAATACGGCGCCCAGGCGAATATCGTCAAGATCATGCATGACGACGGCAGCTTCGCGCTCTACGCGCATCTGTCGTGGGACTCGATCCGCGTGCGGCCCGGTGATCGCGTCCGTCGCGGAGAGTTCATCGCTGCTTCGGGCAACACCGGATTCAGCACGGGTCCCCACCTGCATTTCGTGGTCGTACGGAACGAGGGGCTCCGCAGCGTATCGGTACCCATCGTATTCAGCGACGGGCGTGGCGGGCTCGTGACGGCGCAGTCTGGCCGCGAGTTACGGAATCCCTAGGTCGGCCGCTTCGTCAGCAACGCGCCCAGCGCGACCAGCAACCATGCCGCCATGATCGAAGTGCCGCCGATCGGGGCGATCTCGCCGAGCGACTCGGGGCCCCCGAGTTTGGTCACGTAGATCGATCCGCAAAACACGATCATGCCGAAGATGAACAGGCTGCATGCCAGCGCCAGCAGCTTCGACGGACCGAAGCGATCATTCAGGAGCGAAACCACGATCAACGCAAGTGCGTGGTAGGTCTGCATCTGCACGGCCCAGCGCCAGGCGAGGCGGTCCGCTTCGGTCAGCGTCGGGGCGAGGCCATGAAATCCATACGCGCTCAGCATCGCGCCGGTTGATAGCAGCAGCGCGCCGATGATGATGAAGGTCTTGTCGATTGTCCGCATGTCCCATGCCCCGCGTTTTCCGTTATCCTGATGATATGCAACAACGAATGCTAGGCGCTACCGGCGAGCCGGTGTCCGCGATCGGTCTTGGCTGTATGGGTCTGGTCGGCTGGTACGGCGAGCGGGACGACCGCGAAGCCGCGGCAACGGTCGCGCGCGCCCTCGACCTCGGCGTGACCCATCTCGACACCGCCGCCGTATACCAGGACGGCGACAACGAACGCTTTGTTGGCGACTGCATTAAGAGCCGGCGGGACGAGGTTTTCCTGGCGACGAAATGCGGCATGGAGCGCTCCCCCGAGGGTCGGTTGCGGATCGACAATCGCCCCGAGCTGATCCGCCGTTCGTGCGACGCAAGCCTGTCTCGGCTCGGTACGGATCGTATCGACCTGTTCTACCTGCATCGCATCGATCCGCAGGTGCCCGTTGCAGAATCAATCGGCGCGATGGCGGAGCTCGTTGCCGCCGGCAAGATACGCTACGTGGGTATTTCCGAAGCCTGTCCCGAGACCCTGGCGCGCGCGCACGCGGTGCATCCGGTCGCGGCGTTGCAGAGCGAGCTATCGTTATGGACGCGCGCGACCGCGCAGGGTGCGCTGGAGAAATGCCGCCAACTCGACGTGGCTTTCGTTGCGTACAGCCCGCTCGGCCGCGGGTTCCTGAGCGGGGCGGTCAGGACACCGGAGGATCTTCCCGAGGGGGATACACGCCGGATCTTCCCGCGGTTTGCCGCAGATAATTTCGCGGACAACGTTGCCGCGGCCGACAAGGTGGCGGAGATTGCCGGTTCGATGAATATCTCGCCCGCGCAGCTGGCCCTGGCATGGGTACTCGCGCAGTGGGATGGCATACTGCCAATTCCGGGAACCAAGAAGCGCAAGTACCTCGAGGAGAACGCAGCGGCGGCGGAAATCGAACTCGATGACGAAGCGCTCGCCGAAATTAACCGTCAGTTGCCTGAGAGCCTCGTGCACGGCGAGCGATACCCCGAGATGATGCTCGGTACACTGAACAATTAGAACGACGATATCGGCCAGCGAAGCCGGGAGGAGCTCGACATGACTACACTTCAGGAAAGAATCGGTAACGAACGCCGGCGTCTGCGACTGGTTCGCATGAAGATGATCGCGGCGATCGAGGACGACGTGCAGGGCGACGAGGCCTACGTTCCGTTCTATGTGGCCGCCGCCAACTACATCGATGCGACCATGCAGCGTCTGCATGACCAGGACGTCAAGATGCGGGACATGATCGTCGAGAAGGTCGGAGACGTAGACGAGAGCGTGGAGCAGGCGCTGGGCGAACTAGACGCCCGGCTCGAAGGCGCGAAGGCGCACCTGAAGCCGTTCCTGGAGGCGCGCGAGGCGCTGACCGACAAGGGCGTTGAGGCGCTCGAATCTTTCGAAAAGATCGGCAAGGAGTATTCGGATTTTATTGTCGCGAACATGGGTCACCACGGCGCGACCGCGGACCTGGCCGCGAAGCTGTTTTCTCCCGGTGACTGGGAGTACATGGCCGGAATCACCGACGAGCAGCAGGCACAGGACGAGAATCTGTTTCAGCGCGTCGTCGACCTGGCACCCGACACGGTCAAGCACATTTCGGCGTAAAGGTCAGCGAGCGATCGCGTCGATGACGCTGACGTAAGCCGTCATATCGTCGCTGAAGTGTCTGACCCACTGGCTGAATGTTTCGGCCGGCATCGGCCGGCTGATGAAGAACCCCTGCGCCTTCTCGCAGCCCTGGCTGGCCAGCCAGCGCATCGCCGGGCGGGTTTCGACGCCCTCGGCGAGTACAGTCAGGCCCAGGTTATGCGCGAGGTCGATCGTCGCGCAGACGATTGCAACGTCCTTGCGGTTGTCGGGTAATTCCTTGATGAACGACCTGTCGATCTTCAGCTCGTCAACCGGAAGATTCTTGATCCAGGCCAGCGAAGAATGTCCGGTGCCGAAGTCGTCGATTGCGATTCGCACGCCAAGATCGCGCAGGCACTGCAACACGACCGTCGCGTAATCGAAGTCGCGGACGAGCGAGTTCTCTGTGATCTCGAGCGTCAGGTAACGCGGATCGAGGTCGTGATCGCGCAGGGTCTCCAGGATGAAGACGGGCAGCTTCGGGTCCTGCAGATCCTCGCCACTCAGGTTGACCGAGACGGGCAAGTCGAGTCCCTCTTCGAGCCAGAGCCGGCATTCGCGGATCGCTGTCTTGAGCGCCCACTGGGTAATGATCGTGATGTTACCGGAGCGTTCCGCGATTTCGATGAAGTCCCGCGGCGGCAGGAAGCCCAGTGTCGGATGGTCCCAGCGCACGAGCGCCTCGGCGCCGCAGATTCTCCCGTCGCTGAGCCTGACCTTGGGTTGCAGATAAAGCTTGAGTTCGTGTTCGCGAACTGCGCGGCGGAGATCACCGAGTATCGCGAGCTGGCGCACGTGGCGTTCTTCCGTGCCCGGTTCGTAGATGTCGATGCCGCGCGGGGTCTCGCGCGCGTCGTTCTTGGCAACTGCCGCGTGCAGAATCAGGGCCTCGCTCGTGTCGCCGTGTTCCGGAAACGAGCTGATGCCGACGTTGGCGTCCACGCTGACGTTCACATCGTGCACCGATAGCCCGGCATTCAGCAGTCGCAGAATGTCTTCGGCGACTTCCTCCGCTGCGGGCGTCGCGACGCCCTCGAGCAAGACCAGAAACTCGTCACCGTCCAGGCGCGCGAGCGTATGGCTTGCGTCCACGATACCCCGCAGGCGTTCCGCGGCTTGGGCGAGCAGCGCATCGCTGATGTCGTGTCCGAACGAAGCGCCGATATCGCCGAACCGGTTCAGGTCGACGATCATGACGCTGACCGGGACGTCGTCACCATCGACGCGGTTCAGGATCGCATCCAGCGCCTGCTCGGCCTGAAAACGATTAGGCAGGCCGGTGAGTCGGTCGAACTGCGCATGAAAAGCCACTTCCTCCTCGCGTTTGGCAATGTCTCGCTGCATCGTATTTACGGCGAGCGCGAGATCCGCGAAGTCTGCGGGCTGATCGGGGGGTAGTTCGTGCGTGTAGTCGCCCATGCCGACACGCCGGGCCGTCGTCGCGAAGCTTTCCATCGGGCGCAACCAGGCGCGTGACAGGAACGCGGCAGCCGCCAGTCCGACGACCAGCGTCGAGAGCCCGATGCAGACGGTCGCCAGCATGGCGCTCGAGAGCGCGACGGACCGCACTTCGTCCCCGTTCGCGTTCAGTATGAAAAAGGCGAACAGGCCAGCGTGGGTCAGCGCGACGAGCGCGACGACCAGCAGCATCAACAGTGCACGCAGCCTGAGCAAGAATTTCTCCCGGGCGGAAATCCGTTTCCGTTAACCGCATCGTAGCGGTTGAGCGCTGCCGATTATGGGAAATCCGTCACGCTGTCAGGATGCGGTATGTGTTCCAGCAAGCACATTTAGCGCATCTGTGACCTGTGTCCGGCCGGTTTTTCGCAATTTGCGAAACGCGATCGGGGCGCCATTGCTCGATATGAGCCGGCCATCCTCCGCCCCAACCACGGTCGCGGGCCGCTGCGACGTCCGGAACCCGCCGCGCCCGGGCGAAAGCATCGGCCTCGACGGCTGGCCAGGTCTGCGCCTCGGAATGTTCGTTAATGGGACCGTTGTCGCCTTCCGCCGTATCGCTTGGCGATGAGTGCCCGTCTGCGGTGTAATGCGCCTTTTCCAGTCGAGTGACTGGTGCGGGAGTGCGAATGACCAAGCCGTCGACCATGAAACCGTTTGCGCCGGGAGACATCTTTCTCGGCTGCACTTATCTCAATAACGCTGAAGACGACCACGCCGGTGATGGAAGGATTCTCCAGTACGATCGGAACATGGTGCCGAAGGGCACTTTGTACACCGAGGGTACGAGCCATCTGATCGTCAACCTTCGGTTTGGGCCGGACGGCGTCCTGTGGGGTTTCGATCCGTTCGAATATGCGGTCGTCAGGGTGTCGCCGGAGGGTGAGCAAATACCGCCGCAGGACTTCGGTCAGCGCGGCTGGGGCTCGGTTTGTCACGGGCACGATGGGAGCGTCTTCCTGACCGAATACCTGAATGGCACCAAGCCTTACGAAGGCGGCGACATGCGCACGCTCCCGGGCACCGATGTCGTTGGCTATGGAAAAATCGCCAGGTTCGACGCCGACTTCAATAAGATCGCGGAATTCGACACTGAGCTGTCGCCGTCGATGACCGGTTTTCATGGCGTCACCCACAGCTCGATGCACCCGAACGGGCGCACGATGGCATTCATGACCGACCTGGGCATGCGCGTCATGCTGATGGATACGGATACGGGCAAGCAGCTGCCGGATCTTGTGACCTATCCGGGCGGCGAGGAATACATGCGCAGGTGGACGACGGGTGTCGCTTACCTGGCCGACGGAACGCTGCTGCTCCTGCGTGGCAGTTTCATCGACTTCATCGACGAGGCGGGCAACTCTTTGAGAACGATCCCGCTGGACGAATACGGCTACGCGATGATCACGGTGTCGGCCGATCAGGACTTCGTATTCGTCACTAATATCTTCACGGGCGTCATGTCCAAGGTGAATCTTTCGTCCGGCGAGATTGTCGGGCAGATCGATACCGGGATGGCCAAGCCGTGCCGCAGTCTTGCGGGTGTGGCCGAATTCGCATGACTCGACTTTATACCGCCTGGGAATGGTTATTCCTGTCCCGGGCGCGCCTCGGGCTTGCGGTGGTATGCCTGCTCGTTGCGTTAATGGCAGTCTTTTCGGGGCAATTCCGCTTCGACGCTTCCGGTGATTCGTTGTTGCTGGAGAACGATGCGGATCTGCGGTACTACCGGGGTTCGACCGCGCGTTATGGGTCTGATGAATACCTGATCGTTACCTACACGTCGGACGACGACCTGTTCTCGGCGTCGTCGCTCGCGGATCTCGCGAAGCTCAGGAACGAGTTGCTGGCACTCGATGGCTTCGCGTCGGTCGTCTCGATTCTCGACGTGCCCTTGATCGACAGCCCCCGCACGACGCTGCAGGAATTGCAGGTCGAGGTGCCGACCCTGCTGAGTCCGCGCACCGACATCGATCTGGCCCGCGTCGAGCTGACGACCAGCCCGCTATACAAACAATTGCTGATGAGTACCGATGGCCGGACCACGGCACTGCTGGCGAGATTCCGGTTGGACCCTGAATTCGCGCGGGTGCTGCGCGAACGCGACGTGCTTCGCGAGCGACAGGTCTTTGGCGACCTGACGAGCTATGAGCGCGAGCGCATGGGTGAGCTGGATGACGAGGTTCAGGCGCAGCGCATGTTGCTGACCGCGCGCCAGCAGTCCGATATCGAACGCGTGCGGGGGGTCCTGGACGCCCATCGCGGCCGCGCCGAAATCAGGCTGGGTGGCCTGCCAATGATCGTCACGGACATGATCGAATACATCCAGCGCGACGTGCTGGTATTCGGCGGCGGTATTCTCGTGTTCCTGATCATTTTGATGACAACCATCTTTAGCCGGCCGCGATGGGTCGTGCTGCCGATGATGGTCTGTTTCATGGCCATCGCGCTGATGATCGGCTTTCTCGGCGTCGCAGACTGGCCGGTGACGGTGGTCTCCGCCAACTTCGTCGCCCTGTTGCTGATTTTCGGTCTGTCGATCGCCGTTCACCTGATCGTTCGCTATCGCGAGCTGCACTCCGAAAACCCCGGACAGACCCAAAACTGGCTCGTCAGCGCAACGGTTCGCGACAAGTTCATGCCCTGCCTGTTCACCGCGTTGACCACCATGATCGCGTTCGCATCGCTGCTGGTCAGTGGAATTCGCCCGGTCATCGACTTCGGCTGGATGATGGTTATCGGCATGGCGGTCGTCATGTTCATGGCATTCACGGTGTTTCCTTCGGGTCTGATGCAGCTGGCGCCGCTGGAGCCACAGCCGCCGCGGATGTCGACCGGGGCCATCACCGGTTTCATGGCGGGACTGGTGCGCAATTCGCCGCGGATGGTTGCCGGTTTTTATGTGATCGTCGCGCTCGCCGGCATCGTCGGCATCACTCGCCTCGACGTCGAGAACCGGTTTATCGACAACTTCAAGGAATCCACCGAGATCTATCAAGGCATGGTGAAGATCGATCAGGAGCTCGGTGGTACGACGCCACTGGATATTATCCTGGACGCCGATCCGGCATTTTTCGTCGAAGAAACCGTCGAGACGGATGACGACGAGTTCGACGACGAGTTCGACGACGAGTTCGACGACAAGTTTGACGACGAGTTCGACGACGAGTTCGATGACGAGTTCGCGACGCAAGAGGGCGATTTGGGCTCGACCAGCTTCTGGTACAACACGTTCCAGTTACAAACGGTCCGGAAGGTGCACGACTGGCTTGAGAGTCAGCCGGAGACAGGCAAGGTCCTGTCGATGGCGACGACGATCGACACATTGCAGACGATCAACGACGACGAGGAAGTCAGCACGTTCTGGTTATCCATCCTGTACAAGAAGTTGCCGCAGGACGTGAAGATGGCGCTGTTCGATCCATATCTGGCGCCCGACGGGAACCAGGTGCGGCTATCGGTTCGCGTGTTCGAGTCAGACCCAAACCTGCGCCGACAGGAGCTGCTGACGAGAATTCGCGCGTACCTCATCGATGAAGTCGGTCTCGCGCCGGAACGTGTGCACCTGACCGGCATGCTCGTGCTCTACAACAATGTCCTGCAGAGCCTGTATCGATCGCAGATCGCGACGCTGGGTTTCGTCTTCCTCGTGATCCTGCTGATGTTCCTGGCGCTATACCGGTCGCTCACCGTCGCGTTGATCGCGATCGCACCCAATATACTCGCCGCCGCTGCGGTGCTCGGCCTGATGGGCCTGTTCGGGATTCCGCTGGACATCATGACGATCACGATTGCCGCGATCGTGGTGGGCATCGGTGTTGATGACACCATCCATTACCTGCATCGCTTCCGGACCGAGTTCGAGGTCGACGGGGATTACATCGGCGCGATGGAGCGATCCCACGGCAGTATCGGTCGCGCGATGTACTACACGTCCATCATCGTCTCCGCGGGGTTTTCGATACTGGTGTTGTCGAATTTCTACCCGACGATTTACTTCGGGATTCTGACCGGTTTTGCGATGCTGTTCGCAATGTTCGCGAACCTGACCCTGTTGCCGTTGCTGTTGGCGTGGATTAAACCGCTGCGGGCGGCTTGACGCGGCTGCGCAGTTGCGCGGCCGACGGCCGGCCATCTGCCGACGGCTGATACCAGACACTGAAGTCACGGTCGGCGGTCGCGAAGGCGTCGAGTGGATTGTCGCTGTCGATCTCGAATGCATCGAAACCGACCCGTTCCATGTAATGCAGCTGCTCCAGCGCGACGTCGCCGACCGCGCGCAGTTCGCCCGTGAAGCCAAAGCGTTCGCGCAACAGTCGCGCGTATGAGTACGCCCGGCCATCGCGGAATGTCGGGAAGTCGAGTGCGACGAGCTGCAGTTCGGAGACGTTCTCGGCGATCGCCTCGGGGTGCTCTTCACTTCGGAGCAGAACCCCGACCGGGTCCGCGCGCCCCCGCAGATTGGCTGCGTTCGCTTGCCAGGCCTCGAGCGATAAGAGTATTGCGCCATGTTCCGGAATCGCATCGGTTGCGGCGATCCGCTGGTACGGGTCTGTGACGATTTTTCGATCGATGACCAGTGACATCACGCGGCCTCCTGGTCGGCATCGTCCGAGCCATATACCGCCTCGCGGAACGGTGGCATGCCGACGCGCCGGTAAGTATCCAGGAAACATTCATCGTCCGCTCGAATCTCGAGGTACAGGTCGACGATGCGTTCGATCGCCGCCGGCACGTCGGACTGCGGCAGGCCCGGACCGACTCGATCACCCAGGGATGCATTCTCGTCTGAGGATCCTCCCAGCGTCAGCTGGAAGAACTCCTTGCCGCGCTTGTCGACGCCGAGTATGCCGATGTTGCCGACATGATGATGACCGCAGGCATTCATGCAGCCCGACACGTTGATGGTCAGGTTTCCGACCCGCTGCAGTTTGTCGGAATCGGCGAAGTGCAGGCCGATGTCCTGCGCGATCGGAATCGATCTCGCGTTCGCCAGGGCGCAGTAGTCGAGGCCGGGGCAAGCGATGATGTCAGAAGCAAGGCCGATGTTCGGCGTGGCCAGGCCGATCGCATCCAGCTCCTGCCATAGCGAATGCAGGGCCTCTTGGCGCACATCGACGAGCACGAGGTTCTGTCGATGACTGACGCGCAGTTGCCCGAGGCTGAATTCGTCTGCGAGGTCGGCGACGCGGTCCATCTTGTCGGCCGACAAATCGCCCGGAATCTTGCCCGGTTCTTTCAGCGACAGGTTGACGATCGCATACCCGGCGGCCGTGTGTTCGACGACGTTGCTGCGCAACCAGGCGCCGAAGGCCGGCTCCGCTTGGCCGAGCGCCTGCAATTCGTTGCCGAGGTCTTCCAGCGGCTCGTACTCGGGCGGTTGGAAGTACGTGTTGATTCGGGCCGTTTCGGCCGGGTCGATCTTCAGCACGCCGTCGCGAATCTCGGCCCATTCCGCCTCGACGAGTTCGCGATATTTGTCGATGCCGAGCGCGTTGACGAGGATCTTGATGCGCGCCTTGTACATGTTGTCGCGGCGCCCGTACATGTTGTAAATGCGCAGAATCGCCTCGACGTACGACACGATGTTTTCTGGTTCGATCCAGTCACGTATCGTTTTACCGATTACCGGTGTACGTCCCTGTCCGCCGCCGACCAGCACCTCGAAGCCGGGTTCCCCGGCGTCGTTGTGGTGCATCCGCAGCCCGATGTCGTGCACGCCGACGGCGGCCCGGTCGTGTGGTGAGCCGGTGACGGCGATTTTGAATTTGCGGGGCAGATATGAGAATTCCGGGTTCAGTATCGAATACTGCCGCAGGATTTCGCACCAGACCCGCGGATCCTCGATCTCGTCACGCGCGCGCCCCGCATAGTGATCCGCGGTGATGTTGCGCACACAGTTGCCGGACGATTGCATCGCATTCATGTCGACGGTCGCGAGTTCTGCGAGCAGATCGGGCGTCTCTTCGAGCTTGATCCAGTTGTACTGAATATTCTGGCGCGTCGTGAAGTGCCCGTAACCGCGGTCGTAGGTTCTCGCGATGTGCGCGAGTTTGCGCATCTGCTCGGACGACAGACAGCCATAGGGCACGTTGACGCGCAGCATGTACGCATGCAATTGCAGGTACAGGCCGTTCATCAGTCGCAGGGGCTTGAAGCGGTCCTCGCTGAGTTCGCCGCTGATGCGGCTCTGCACCTGGCGGCGAAACTGCTCGACGCGCTCGTCGACGAGGGTCCGGTCGAATTCATCGTATCGGTACATTCAGGTTTCAACCTCGATCGTCGGCCCCGCGGCGCGGATCGCTTCGCGAATCTGCTCCGGCCGGCGCACGCCAGAGTGCGTTCCGACCGCGATCAGGTTCGGATCGATGACCAGGTTATTTTGTTCATCGACCTGGCCTGCCGCCAGCAGCTCGGCGGATGCGTCGTCGTCCACGAGCGCGCCGTGTTCGATGGATTCGACCCACGAGCCATCGGGCGCCCGGAAAACGACGAGACCGTCGCCGAGCCGGTTGGCAATAAGCATCTGAGGCATGATCCGTATACCGTGCGGGAAAAAGTCAGTGATCCGCAGACCAGAGCGGGGGCCAATGCCCCCGCTTCAGCGACTAATTTTAAGATGCCGGATAGCGGTCTGCTAAACGGATTTCTTAGGTTGAGATAAGCTGCGGTTATAAGTTGCGCAGCGGTCGTGGTCTAGGCGACGCGACGCTTCTTGCGCTTCTTGCCGATCATCTCGGGCGCGCCGGCCACGGCGATCTTCATGCGTTCGAATTCGAGGTCCGGGTCGAGTTTCTGGCTGCCGCCCTGGTTCTTTTCGTCCCACGCGCGGACGTCGTCGAGCAGCTTGCGCACACTTTTGATCTGCCAGCGGCGCTCTTCCATGCCCTTCTCGGTCAGGACCAGTTTGCGGCGGCGGCGATCATTCGGGTCGATCACCTCGGCGACCATTCCCTGCGTCATCTGCGACGATATGTAACGCGAGATCGATGACTTCGGCAGGCCGGTCGCGTCGCACAGGTCGGTGACGGTCGGCGGGCGACCCAGTTCGTTCAACACGATCGTCGTCAGCTCGACCAGCATCTGGCCCAGGGGGATGCTGCCGTAGCGCGCCATGTACATATGGACGATGCGCCAGAAGATGACCATCTGAGCTTCGGCGGTGGGCGTCCAGCCCTCGAGCTTCGAACCGATGTGATTGGTTGCTTTCATTAGCATTAGTCCCATCCCAATGCAGTTTTTCCGATTAGGGGACTGATCATGCTGTCCAATTGCCTAAAACTCAATAATTTTGGAACAGTCTTAGCTGGCCTGTCCACGCTTTGGTTTGACCTATAATGAATAAAAACTTTGTTTAGAATAGAGTTGGCCGAAAAAAATCGTAGGCATTATATGCACTTGCAGCAAGCCATCTAATTATTACCGTTAGCGGAACTAATTGCCTATATGTGCCGATCAGACCAGATTAGGAAACAAAATGCATGCGCGACATTCTGCTATTGTCCCCAATCTTGCCGATTCTTCCGCGCAACTGTCTCGCCAAATATGGTCTGAACGTGCCGATTCTAGGGGGTTGCAGCGGTTTTCGAGCAACTCATTCGGCTCGGCTCCGGGCCGGGATTTGCGCCGGCCGGGCGCATTGGTTCAACGCCGCTCGAACCCTGTTCTGCGGGGCGTCGACCTACCTGCGGAGCAAATCCGACGAACGAGTGGGCGCGTATACTCCCTATATGTGATCATCGCCCGCCATGCCCCCACATTCGAAAGACATCGATCGCCCCAAGAGTCGCAACCTAGGACCGCTGCGCGCGCTGTGGCCATTCATACGCCCATACCGCGGCACCCTGGTCGTCGCGCTCGTTACGCTGCTGATCGCGTCCTCGGCATTGCTGGTTGTCCCGCTGGCGGTGCGCGACGTCATCGACAGCGGGTTCTCCGCCGCAGACGCGGAGCGCGTTGACCAATATTTCTACTATCTGCTCGGCGTCGTGCTGCTGCTCGGCGTGTTCGGCGCGGCGCGCCAGTACTTCGTCACGTGGCTGGGTGAACGCGTCGTCGCAGACGTGCGCGACAAGGTTTACCACCATGTCATTCGCATGGATCCGGCGTTTTTCGAAGTCACGAAGATCGGCGAGATCCTGTCGCGTCTGACGGCCGATACGACGCTGATCCAGTCGATCTCGGGCGTCGGTATATCGATCATCCTGCGTTCGTCCATTCAATTCATTGGTGCGCTGGTACTGCTGGGCATGACGAGCCCGCGCCTGATGGGTTACATCGTCATTATCATGCCGGCGGTTCTCGTGCCCATCATTCTGATCGGACGCTGGGTGCGCCGCCTGTCCCGTGAGTCGCAGGACAAGATCGCGGATGCGAGCGGTCTCGCGACGGAAACCCTGACGGCCGCGCAGACCGTGCAGGCATTCACGGCCGAAGAAAGCGAGAGCGCTCGTTTCAGCGAGTCGATCCGCATCAGCTTCGAAGTTGCCGTTAGCCGGGTCA
The DNA here is from genome assembly GCA_048550095.1 of Gammaproteobacteria bacterium. Classification (GTDB taxonomy): domain Bacteria; phylum Pseudomonadota; class Gammaproteobacteria; order Steroidobacterales; genus SMWD01. Next base: position 3,972 of record JBLYYV010000397.1, on the reverse strand, counting down.
GGGCCCGCGCCGCTTTCTCCATGGTGGCGACGACGGGGTTGTTCGCGGCGTTGATCATCGTGCTGTGGATTGGTGCGCGCGCAGTGCTGAATGGCGAGATGACCGGCGGCGAACTCGGCCAGTTCGTGCTGTATGCCACATTCGTCGCGATGTCCGCGGCCATGCTCAGCGAAGTCTGGGGCGAATTGCAGCGCGCGGCGGGCGCGATGGAACGCTTGCTGGAGTTGCTCAACGCCGAGCCGAATATCAAGGCGCCGGCCAAACCCGTTGCATTGCCGGATACGCGCGATGGGCGCGTCCGTTTCGAAGACGTGTCGTTCAGCTATCCCTCGCGCCCGGACACCCTCGCGATGGATGGTTTCACGCTCGACGTCGCCGCCGGCGAGAAGATTGCGTTCGTCGGCCCCTCCGGCGCAGGCAAGAGCACCACGTTCCAGCTATTGATGCGTTTCTACGATCCGCAGGCAGGCCGAATCCTGGTCGATGGCGTCGACATCGCCGCGGCGATGCCCCAGGATGTGCGCGGCCGCATCGGCATCGTGCCGCAGGAAACGGTCATTTTCGGCGCCAGTGCGCGCGACAACATTCGTTTCGGTCGGCCAGACGCCACCGATGACGAAGTGGAGACCGCAGCGCGTGCCGCGGCGGCCGACCCGTTCATTCGGGCGTTACCTGAGGGCTACGACACCTACCTTGGCGAGCGCGGCACCCGGTTATCGGGGGGGCAGAAGCAACGCATCGCGATCGCGCGGGCGATTCTGAAGGATGCGCCGATCCTCTTGCTGGATGAAGCCACCAGTTCGTTGGATGCCGAGAGCGAACGACTCGTGCAGGAAGCGCTCGAGTTTCTCGAGAAAGACCGGACAACGATCGTCATAGCGCATCGTCTGGCGACGGTGCTCGAGGCGGATCGTATCGTCGTCATGAACGAAGGCCGCATCGTCGATGTCGGCACGCACGATGAGCTCGTCCGTCGCGACGCGCTCTACACTCGTCTTGCCGAATTGCAGTTCGGCGAGGCGCAGCCCGAACCAGCCTACGAACCGGCCGTCATCGAGCCCGAGTCATCGTTACCCGAAGCGTCGAATCAATGAAGAAACCCTTGTTGACGGTCGCGGCTGTAAAAGTCTTGACCGTCTTCATCGGCATCGCGTCGCATCGATGGCCGAGAACAGGCTGATGAACTGGCCGGCATTCGTCGGCATGACCGAGGCAGACCGCGGTGCGATTTATGACTATCTGCGGACGCTGCCGCCTGTCACATCAGGAGGGGGCTCTTGGCAGGTCCTGACAGTTCGCTGCTCGCCCCGGACTCCGTTGCCTTCGCCAGCGTCGTAATCGCGTGACGAAGTTTCGGCACGGCGCGTGCCACCGACGGTTCGATGTCCCTGGCCTGAATGATTCCCCCGCCCTGCAATTGTGAGCACAGCTCGCTCATCAATCCGTAGACTTCATTCAAATCTACGGCTAAATCATGCAGGGAGTCCGACTGTTTATTATTGTTGTTATTCATGCGTCCAGCATACCCTGTGGTAGCGGGGCAAATTCGCGAACCGAACATAATTCGGGGCGCGGAACGCGTCAGGCGGTTTCGGACAGAAACGCGCCGCGGTTCTGGAAGAGCCGCAGCGTCAGGAATTCGACACCGACTCGCCACATGCGCCGCGCATCACCCGGCGCACGCCGGCAGTGGCGGACCACGCCGATCGCATTGAACGTGCCGCATTCGATCTTCATGCGGGCTCCCAGCGGGATGGCGTGTTCCGTACGCAAGCGGATACCGTTCGGCGAGATGTCATCCGTGACCGTATCCAGTTGCTCGACGGCGAAGTGACCGAACACCGTGCAGGTCACGTCGACCACGCGTGGCGTGCGTCCGACGACGCGGCGGCAGTCGTCCTCGAATTTTCTCTTCACGGCGGGGTAGAGCGGGCTGTCGCAGCGCATGCACTTGGCCGATACCGGAATAGCCTCACCGTACTCGTGCGGTGTGCGGCATAGTGGACAACGCCCGCTGTCGTCCTCGACAACGGCAGAGCCGGTATCTTCCGGATTCTCACGTGAGAAAGTCGGCGGACGACCCGACAGGTCGGGCGTGTCGCGCCGCGTTTCCACCGATCCCGGCAATTGTGCGTCGTACTCGGCGCGCTTGTCGGGATCGATCAGCGTCGCATACGCTTCGTTGATCAGGGCCGCGTCCCAGTGGTCGCCGCCGAGGTCGGGATGCATCTTCATCCTTTGCATGAGCGTGCGGTAGCTCGTCCGGATGATTTCCTCCGGCGCGTCTTCCTGCACATGCAGGATGCGGTAGTAATTGCGTCGATTGTCCACGTGGTCAGTCCCTCGCCGGGTATATCGGCACGAGCCGGTAAAGACTTTAGAATGTGACAATAACCACCGGGGAGCCGTCATGCAGTCACCGAGTTCTCGCTTTTGCCAAAGGGTCCGCACCCAGGGCCTCGCCCGCGCCGTCGCGATCACCCTGTTAATCGGCCTCGTCGCCGGCTGTGGGCCCGCCGACGCGCCCGAATCACCGCCGTTGGCCCAGGATTCTGTCGCAGATACTTCCGGCTCGGGCGCGTCGGGATCGCCGTTCACGCCGGACGCCGAACGGGTGGCCGCGATGATCACCGCCGGCGCGTTACTCGAGCATGTCATGGTGCTGGGCGGCGATGACTTCGAGGGGCGCGGGCCCGCCAGCGAGGGTGACCGCAAGACCCAGCAATACCTGTCGCAACAGCTCGCGGCGGCCGGTTATCAGCCGGCGGCGGCCGACGGCACATGGCTGCAGCCGTTCGATATCGTCGGCATCGACCCCGTCGTGCCGGAGACCTGGGAATTCGCGGCCGGCGACCAGGCGCTCGAGTTCGCACGCTGGGACGATTTCGTCGCGACCAGCGGCGCCCAGGCCGAGCGCGCTTCGGTCGACGACGCAGAGGTCGTCTTCGTCGGCTACGGCATCGAAGCACCCGAGTACGACTGGAACGATTTCAAGGGTCAGGACCTGCGCGGCAAGGTCCTGCTGATGCTGAACAACGACCCGAACTGGGATCCGGACCTGTTCGAAGGCGTTACCCGGCTTTACTACGGACGCTGGGACTACAAATACGAGAGCGCGGCGCGGCAGGGTGCCGCCGGCGCCATCATCATCCACACGACGCCGTCGGCCGGTTATCCGTGGCAGGTTGTGCAGACGTCGTGGACCGGCGAGTACTTCCGCTTGCCGGCGACCGGGGCGCCGTTTCTGCAGATTGAAGCATTCGTGACCGAGGAAGCCGCCGCGGAACTGGTGGCGATGGCGGGTCATGACCTGGCGACGCTCGTCGAGTCCGCGCACAGTCGCGACTTCGAGCCGGTGCCGCTCGGTGTTTCGACGTCGCTGGTGCTCGACCTCGGTATCACGAAGACGCAGACCGCCAATGTGCTGGGCATCTTACCCGGCGGCGATCCGGCACTGGCGGATGAGGTCGTGGTGCTGACCGCGCATCACGATCATCTCGGTATCGGCGTGCCGGACGATTCCGGTGACGCCATCTACAACGGCGCCCGCGATAACGCGCTCGGCGTCAGCACGGTACTAAATATCGCCGCCGCGTATGCCGCGTTGCCGGAAGCGCCGCGGCGCTCGATCCTGGTCGCAATGGTCGGCGCGGAAGAGCAGGGCATGCTCGGCTCGCAATACTACGCGCAGAACCCGACGGTCCCGCCGGGGCGGATGGCGGCAAACATGAATTACGACGGGGGCAACATCTGGGGTCGCTCGCCGGACGTCACCTATATCGGTTACGGCAAGTCGTCGCTCGGCGAGGTCACCGATCTCGTCGCCGCGAGACAGGGTCGCGGCGTCGTGCCCGATCAGTATCCCGACCGCGGCTACTATTACCGGTCCGACCAGTTCAATTTCGCCAAGATCGGCGTGCCGGCCACCTACTTCGACAGGCCCCGAAGAATCATCGGTCGGCCGGATGGGTG
>JBLYYV010000396.1:0-3776 GCA_048550095.1 Gammaproteobacteria bacterium | reverse complement strand
GTTCTTGGAGCCAAGCGCGAGTAAGACGAGTGACAGCGATGTTTCCGCGACGATCCCAAGGCCCCATGCCTCATCGAAGAATTCACGGAATAGTTCACGACCCGGCAATTCCGTGACTGCATCGAGACGCCCACGGTAGGTCGACGTCAGGTCAATTCCCGTCTCTTCCGCCGGCCCCTCCACGACGGAAATCCGCGCGGACTCTTTGCCAGCGCTACCGCCGGACACTTCCCGCAATTGCCGCTTTAGTTCCTCACCTTCGTTCAGCGCCCTCATCATGTTGCGATAAGCGTCACGGCTCTGGCGCATCGAATCGCGCACGCGCTCGTAGACGTCCTGCACTTCCGACGGGGCATCGGAAGGCGCCTGCGGAATAATGCTTATCGTGCGTTCGGCATCGAAAATGTCCAGAGACTCGTCCAGCTTCTTGAGTGGCCGCGCTACTGCTTCGCCGAACAGTCCGGCGAATCCGCGCGCGAGCAGAAGTGTCAACAGCACCCAGAGTCCACCCACCAGCATCGACATGGAGGCCAGTTCGGTGACGGGCCTCTGCGAGGTGACGGCGATCACCTTCCACCCCTTGGGCAACTCGCGAAATACCGCAACATGCGAGCCATCTTCTCCGCCGGCTCCGACGACCCCTGAGAAACCGAAGCTGGACCGGCCGGGGCTCCGCTGCATCGCGACCATCAGAGGATGGTCCGAGATGTTCTCGAACTGGCGCAGCTGCAAACGCGGAGATGACAGCATCACACGATTCTGTCCGTCGGTGATCAAAAGCTCACTACCAGCCTTCGCATCCTGCATCATGAAGTGCCCGAAAACGCGGCTCAGGTTGAGTTGCGCCTGCAAATACCCCCACGGTTGATCGCCGCCGTTTTCAATCGGCGCGCTGATGAATACCATGGGCTCGAATCCAGCCGCCACGCCCTTGCGGACCGCAGAGATGTACTCGCCGCCCTGAGCAACGGCCTCCTGAAAATAGTCCATGACGCTGACGCCTGCGATCGGCCCGCCCCAGCGTTCGGCGGAACCGTTGCGAGCGGCCGTCGCGACCGGCACGCGTCCGTTGGGTAACGCGATCCATAGCGATACGAATTCGGTATTGGTCTTGTGATAGCGCAGCAGCCACTCGGTCAACGCGGGTTCGTCAAAGTCACCGATCGCGCCGATATTCTTCGCCAGCCCGTTCACGTCGTCGACTCGCTCGGCGACCATGCCCGGCAGGCTGTCGGCCACCGTCTGCACCAGGCCTTCCATGGCCGCGATCCGTTCCGACTGCAGGTGACTCGCCGAATACAGACCGATGACCGGTGGCAGCGTCAGGATCGGCACCACCGCGACGATTGCGAAACCGATGAGTAAGCGGCCGCGTAGTGTCGGCGCTCGCAGAAACAACAGACGGACCCAGGCGGCGATTGCTGGCCGCGCGAGCAACAGCACCAGCGCCACCAGCAGCAGCATCAGGCCCAGACCGCTCCAGGCCAGACGCATCGGCCAAACCAGCCCGTAGTCAGCTATGTCCGTCAGGGGAAGAATTGCCCGCCCATCCTGGAAGTCCGAAATCAGGCGGAAATTATAGGAACACCGGTCACCGCCGAGCCGTGACGCGTATCCAATTTAGTAAAGTCGAGCGGCTTTTTCGGGGCCTTTCGACCGATTTTACTGTATATACATACAGCTATTGCGCTTCCGAGCCCCGCGTTAGCGATACCTGAGCCGCTTGCAGAACCGAACCTCGCACTCGGCGCAGCGCGCGCTGCTGATGCATATGTTGCCGTACTGCTCGGATGCGAAAACACGCACGAGCTTGTCGACGTAGGCGGCATCGGCGCCCGCAGCGACTGCAAAATTCGCGAGCATTGCAGGAGCCTCGCCGGCATCGGGGATATCGTGCGCGATCCCGAGTCGGCCGGGGCCGACGATCGTCGCAAGGAATTCGTCATCGACCCCAGTCTCGTTCACAGGGTCATTCAGACCATCGACCATGCTCGAGAAATCGACCCCATGCCTCGCCATCGTCGCCTCGATCTGCTCGACCAACTCAGCCGGATGCAGCTCGGCCTCATTGCGGCGAAACCAGTAGTAGGCCTGACGCATTCCGCGACCGACGATCTCCGGTAAATCTTCGAATTCTTCGGCAGCGAAGAATCGCTCCTGCAACTCGGGCGCAAAAAACTTCTTGATGGCCGCTCGGTCGACCCTGCGCGGACCCATCTTGCCATTCTGCTGATCCGGATAAAGTGGATGCCAGTGCAACAGGACGAACTCCCCGTCATCCGCTATCGCGCGCATGACGCGCTCTCGATACGCGGGATGCCGCACCGGATCCATATTGTGTAACAGGCCGTGATCGAGCACGAGATCGTATTGCCGCGGCGGCTCCCATGTTGTTATATCGGCCTCGACGGGCGTGACGCTGACGCCGGCCTCGCGCGCGCGTTGTTCAGTAAACTCCAGGGCCTTCGGTACGAAGTCGAGGCTCGTGACGTTCCAGCCCTGCTGCGCGAGATACACGGAATCCGTGCCTGACCCGCAACCGATATCCAAGGCCGTACCCGGAGAACGCTTGGCACAGATCTCCGCCAGGAACAGTGTCGGTTCGTCATGCGCCCAAGGCAATTGCTGCCAGCTGCCGGCCCAGTCGTAGGTCTGTGAAAAAGTTTCTTGCTCATGCGTGCTCATCGATTCGATCGTCCTTGGTTCTATTCGTATCGAAGTCTAGAATTTCGGCAACAATGATCCGCTGCGCTCCCGATAGTCGACGTAGTCAGCATCTGCGCCGTACTGCGTAACCTGGTAGTCGTCTACTCGTCTGGATTCCGAAATCATCAGGATCAAGATATATAGCGGCGCAACCATTCCGGCCAGAATATCATCGAACGTTGCGGCGCTGACGACAGCTATGGTCATGAGCCCCACCTGCACCAGAATTTCACCGAGATAGTTCGGGTGGCGCGAACGCGCGAACAGCCCGCGGGTCACAAATTGATCCGGCGCAACTTGTTTACTCGCTTGCTTTTGCGAATCGGCGATTCCCTCGAGTGCCGTACCGACCAGCATGGTGGCCGCACCGATAACGATGCCGAAACTCATCTGCGCCCGCTCCGCGGCGAGCCACATCGCCATCAGGTGAAACGTCATAAGCCAGGTACAGGTGAACCACAGAATCACCTTTCCGGGCGCGGGCATCTCCCGGTCGACGGCGACGACATTCTGCATACGCAGCGCATATGAATGACTGCGCGTGCGACTCCAGGTGAACCAGAACAATCGCAACCCATACAATATCGCCGCGGATCCGATCAACGCCGTCACGGCGGATGGCCGCGCAACCCAGATCAAAGCGCCGTTCAGTATTGCGCATAGCGCATAGCTGAAATTGAAGATATAGACGAACCTGACGAAGACGAGCAGGCAAGCAGTCGCGGCAATGGCCAGCATCGTCCAGTTGACCGGAGTCCACGTCCCCTGCACGAGTCGCCACACGAACAGGCCGATCATGACCAGACCGAAGGTCGAAAAAATGATGCGGATCTTATTACCCACGAACGAAATCCCCCTCAGTCACACTGGAGCCGGGCTGGCAAACCGGGCGCGCCCTAGCCGTCATTCTAATTCAGGGTCAGGTTCTAAACGACCTATCAACACGCACTCAAACATGCCTGGTGAGGGGATTCAGATCGGCAGCCCCATTGCGGATTTTCCGGGAAGGAACTTTTCGCTCGAAGACTCCCGAAAAGTTTTCCCGGAAAACCCTGACCGAAGTGGCGAGC
>JBLYYV010000395.1:0-7525 GCA_048550095.1 Gammaproteobacteria bacterium | reverse complement strand
TCGGCGAATGGCTGCGCAGCTACGCGGAATTGCTGCGCTCGCGCGTCTTTATCGGCTATTCGATGATGTACGGTCTGGCGCAGGCGGTCTTCTTCGCGTTTATGACCGTCGGCGCGGCGGTGTTTTCGCGCGACCTCGGCCTCGGTGCTGGCGCATTCGGCGTGACCTGGGGTGCGCTGGCCTTCGCCTACGTTGCCGGCGCGACGCTGACCGGCAAACTGGCGGCGCGCGTGCCGCCGAATCGGCTGCTGCGAGCGGGTCTTGGAATCATCCTGTTCGGCACGTTCGCGCTGCTCGCGCTCGTTCTTACCGTCGGCGTGAACTTCTGGGTCCTGACGACTCCGCTCATCGTTCTGTCGATGGCCAATGGCATCGTCACGCCGCTGTCGCTGGCCGGAGCGGTCAGCTATCGCCCTCTGATCGCCGGCACGAGTTCAGGGCTGTCGAGTGCAATAGGCTTGAGCCTGAGCGGCCTGTTCACGATCGCAACCGGGCTGGTTTACGACGGTTCGTTTCTGCCGGTGGCGATCCTGATGGCCGGCGCGGCGACGTTGACGGCCGCGACCGGCTGGCTGACCCGGACCGATGTGTGACGGCCCGGGTCAACCGGGTTTTAGAAACCGACGACGGTTGCCACCGAGCCGAGAACCTCGCTGACCGGCACGGCCTGGCCGGGTTTGACCACACCGAGCCAACACTCGATAAACAGGCCGAGCCATATCGCCAGCACGAACGGCCGGCATTGACCGAGACTCTTCGACATCGATTGATTTACGTCGTCGCTCAACGAGGGCTGATCGATGTTTTTCCGCAGCGCCATGATCCCGCCGATGTAACCGGGAATGTAGACCCGAATCATCAATCCGCAGAAAACGAGCCCCGCGAAGATCAGCAGCTTGGCGCCGACCCACGGTGCCGGGTCGAGCCGCCCGATGTAGAACGAGACCGAGGTCGCGATGATCAGGTAGATTACGAGCGCCCAGCGGAACCAGAAATCGACCTTGGTGACGACCTTCGACAGCGGCGTACCGTGCGCGTAATGCAGATAGACGACCATCGCCAACCAGCCTGGTCCCAACGCGATGAAACCGACCTTCTGCCACAACGGGTGCTCGATGCCGAAATCACCCAGCCAGACCATCAGCCCGCCGACCGTCAACATCAGCGTCATGCAGATGCGCGGTACGAAATCGAGATCGACCATGATCTTGGCCGCGGTCGTGCGCGCTGAATTCGACAGCTTGGGATCGATCACCATGCCGCTCGAATAGAACACGCCCATGTCGCCGCCAAGCCAATACACGAACAGCAGCAGATGAAAAATTACCAGTAAGTCGTACAAGGACATTCGAATGCTCCCCCGTTTAATGCGTGACGACGATCAAAGGTTCGCGAGCACCGCATCGGCGGCGCTGACTTTGAATTCGCCCGGAGCCTCGACGAATACCCCGGTCGCAACGCCGTCGTCGACGATCAAAGCGAATCGCTGCCCGCGCTGTCCCATGCCGAACCCGCTGGCATCGAGCCCGAGGCCCAGCGCGTTCGTGTAATCGCCATTGCCATCGGCCAGCATCTGGACATCGTCGCCGACGCTCTGACTGCTGCCCCAGGCTTCCATGACGAACACGTCGTTGACGGCGATGCAGGCTATCGTGTCGACGCCTTTAGCTTTGATTGCAGCGGCGTGTTCGACGAATCCGGGGAGATGCTTGGCCGAGCATGTCGGCGTGAACGCGCCAGGCACGGAAAACAAGACGACCTTTTTGCCGCTGAACAGGTCTGCGCTGGAAAGCGAATCCGGCCCGTCGCTGGTCATCACTGCGAAACTGCCTTCGGGCATGCGATCACCGACACTGATGCTCATGGTCTACTCCTTAAATCTCGGGTTCTTAGGTTGCTGCTTGAGGCGGGCGCTTGTTCTGGTTTTAGCGGCCGCGCCGGCTGAAGCCGCGTATTGTAACGCCTGTGGGCTGGGCGCGCCGCATAAATGTCAATTGGAAGGCGCTAGTCGATGAGGAAGAGCGACAGACCGGGAAAGAACGCCACGATCGAGAGCCCGACGAGCATCAGTGCGAGAAACGGCAGCACGGCGCGGCAGATCGTCCAGAACTCTTCGCGAAACACACTCATCGCGACAATCAGATTCAGGCCGAGCGGCGGCGTGAGGTAACCGATCTCGAGATTGACCACCGTGATGATGCCGAAATGGACCGGGTCGATGCCCTGAGCCGCCGCGAGCGGTTGCAGTATGGGCGCCAGGATCAGGATGGCCGAGCCAATATCCATGACGCAGCCGACGGCCAGAAGAAACAGGTTCATGCCGATCAGAAATCCCGCGCGGCTCGAAATCGAGTCCGCCAGGGCCCCGACCAGCATTTCGGGCACCTGCTGGTAGGCCAGGAATACATTCAGGCTCAAAGCGAGCATCAGCACCGGGAACAGCGAACCGAGCAGCCGGGTCGTCTGGCCGACGACCGCATACAGATCCGCAAAGCGCATTTCGCGATAGACAACCGTCTCGACGAAAATCGCATAAACCACCGCGACCGCGGCCGATTCCGTCGCCGTGAAATAGCCACTGTAGATGCCACCCAGGATCAGTGCCGGCATGATGAGCGCCCAGACGCCCGCCCGAAACGAATCGCGCACCTCGGCCCACGACCAGGCTCCCCCGCCAACTGAACGGTTGCGCAGGATGGCGTAGGTGGTCATCAACGTGACCAGTAAAGCTGCCGGACCGACGCCGGCGATGAACAGGTCCGCGATCGAGGTTTGCGTCATGATCCCGTACAGGATCAGCGGAATGCTGGGGGGTACGATGATTCCGAGCGTGCCGGCCGCGCATAATGCGCCGATGGCAAACGATTTCGAATAACCCGCCTGCAACAGCGCCGGGTACATGACCGCACCGATGGCCAGCAAGGTCACCGTACCCGAGCCCGAAACCGCCGCGAACAGGGCGCAGGACAACACCGCGGCAATCGCCAGCCCGCCCGGAATCGGCGCGCTGACGGCCTGCATCATGCGTATCAGCCGCGCGGCCATGGCCCCGCGCGACATGATATTGCCGGCCAAAATATACAGCGGTATCGACAGCAGGATTTCCTTGTTCAACGCGTCCCATGCGTCGATGACGATATTCGCAACCTGGCCATCGCCCCACAGAAGGTAGGCGCAAGCGGTTACGACACCGAGCACGACGAGCAGGTTCTGACGCAGTACGAATAGCGCCAGCACGAGCAGGATCAGGCCGAAAGCCGTCATCCGGCTGTCCCCGCCTCTTCCACGTCGGTGGCCAGGGCACCGACATCGGGCGGGCGCAGCTCCGGGAATGTCGCGTAGGCGAGGTGCCGCACCCCGCCGATCGCGAATGCCAGCGGGATTACGGCCTGGAACGGCCAGATAGCGATGCGCAAAGCGACCGAACGCTCCTGGAGTCCGAAACTGTCGACGACCACCCCGGTTGCGATGACGGCGAACGCAACACAGAAAGCGGCCATGCCCAGATCGTTGGCACGTTCGAGCAGCGGCGCCAGCCGCTCCGGCAACCAGCCGTCGGCGAATCGCGGACGCAGGTGCGAACCGCCGGCCGATGCCAGGCCGAGCCCGAACATGACCACGAAAAGGTTGGCATAGACGCCGCCCTGCCGGGCCCAGTGCAGGCCCGTCCCGGTCAGCTCGCGGCTTACCACATCGGCGAATACCGCGAGGATCAGGAGCATGAATGCGACGAAGGTAATCGCCTTCTCAACGCTCGCCAGCCGCACCAGCAAGCGCTCGACTCGGTTGCTGAAAGGCTCAGATTTCACTTTTATTAATCTCTATTATTCTTTGTTTAATATATGAATATTAGGAATCATAACCATGACAATCGCCGCCGATACGATATGCATCACGGCCACGGCCGCGAAGATCGGCTCGTAGGAGTAGTTCTCCGACACCCACCCGGCAAGCGCCACGAACAACATCCCGCCGAAGCTGCCGACGGCCCCGAAGATTCCCCAGATCGTCGCCACGTCACGCGCCGGGAACAGGTCGGCAGGCACCGTGAACAGACTCGAAGCCTTGAGCTGTATCGCGAACATCGCCACAGCGATCAGTGCGATCGCCGTCCCTGCCGATTCAACGAAAACCGCGGGCAATGCGCACGGGATCAACAGCGCGCCGAGCCAGATCACCCATTTTCGCGACGCGTTGACCGTCATGCCGCGCTTGATCAGTCGCGTGCCGAGCCAGCCGCCGAACAGGCTGCCGACGTCGGCGGCCAGGAACGGAATGATCGCGAAGATCGCGATTGCGCGGATGTCGAAATCACGCTCCTGCGCCAGGTATAGCGGCAACCAACTGACGAAAAAGTAGAATGCGCCGTCGCTGACGAAGCGACTCAGCATCAGGCCCCAGACTTCCTTGTAGCGAAAGAACCGGACGAATGCATACCACGGCTCGTCGCGCGCGACGTCGGTCTCACCACCGCTCTCCGCCGCCCGGTCCGCGAGGATCAGGGCGCGCTCTTCGTCACTGAGTCGCGGATGCTCCTCGGGCCGCGCGTAAAGCGACTGCCATATCAGCAGCCAGACGAAGCCCGCCACGCCGGGCACGATGAACGCCCATTGCCAGCCGAAAGTCAGGATGAGCCATCCGAGCAGCGGCGGCGAGACGAGTGCGCCGAGGCCGGGCCCCATCGTGACGATGCCGACCGCGAGCGACCGCTCGGACCGCGGGAACCATTCCGCCACGGCTTTGACGGCAGCCGGAAAATTCATCGACTCGGTCAGCCCGAGCAGGGTGCGCAGCGAGAAAAAGCTCCAGAACCCGCGCCCGAACGCATGCAGGATGCCGGCAATACTCCACGCGACGACGGCAAATCGAAACGAGCGCTTGGTGCCCAGGCGGTCGACGACCGGGCCGATCAGCATCTGCCCGATCGCATAGGCGAACAGGAAGCCCGACGTGATCAGGCCGAATTCGGTGTTACTGAGCGAGAACTGTTCGACGATGACGGGCGCCGCCACCGCCAGCGCCTGGCGATCGATATAGTTGATCGTCGTGATCAGGCACAGCAGAATCGCGATCTGCCAGCGGATTGCCAGGCCTACCCCCACGATGCTCCCCCCGATTCAGCCCGGTCGGCCAATCAGCTCGCCGCGAGCCCGCTCGATAGCCAGGCCATTGCCGCATCGCGCTCGCCATACGCGAAGTGCCGGACGTCGGCGCTGATAAAATAGTCGACGACGCGCGGCATGATGGACAGGAACGCGCTGTCGGTCACGGCAGCGACCTTGTCGATGTCGCGGTTGTTTTCCTTGATGAACCGCAGGTGCGACAGGAACCCCGCGAAATCTTCCCAGCCCGGAAACCTTTCGGCCGAGATCATCACCCCGGTCAGCGCACCCTCGCTGACAATATAGTCGTCGACGGCCTTACCCAGCGCCTGAAAATCCTCGGTCCGCAACGGTCCTTCCGGCATGATCACCAGGATTCCCTTGTTGCGTATCAACTCGTAACTAACCATGCGTGCCTCCAGTGGCGATGCAGTCGTTGCCCGCGGCGGACATTCTAATGCCGCTGCGCACCCGGCGCAGCGCCAATTCTCGGGAATCAGGCATGCGGACCCACTTCCCAGCCGCGCCCGCCCAGCAGCGTTTCGGCCCGTTCGCGCGGACCCGCCTCCAGCTGCGTATTGAAGGTCGAATTCCACCGGTTCAGGAACGCGAACAGGCATGCGACGCCTGCCAGCTCGATGATCTGCCGGTCGTTGAAGTGAGCCGCGAGATTCTCGTACTCGGCGTCAGTCAGGCGGTTCGGCGTATGACCGACCGACTGCGCAAAGACGAGTGCGGCCCGCTCCGCGTCGGAGAACGCGGGACTCGTCGGATACTCCCAGATGGCTTCGCGTTTCGCCGGGTCGATGTCGTCCTCGAGCATGCCGAACGCGTTGTGCGCCACGCAGTACTGGCAGCCGCCACTCATGCTCGTGATCAGGGCGACGAGACGCTTGAGTTCCATATTCACGGCGCCCGGCGAAAACAGCGTCCCGACGAGCGGCAGCATGGCCTGCAATAATTCCGGCCAGTGAGCCATCGTCAGAACGTCGTTCGGCGTGAATCCCATGGTTTGTTGGGCGAACTCCAGAACCGGCCGGACCTCGTCCGGCAATTCATCCACCGACAAGGGCTTGATGCGTGGCATGCCTGTCTCCGTTGTTGTCAATTGTCCGGCACGGCTGCGCCGCACCCTGACTGACATTAGCAGTTTGGGTGGCGGGTCCCAACACATCAGGGCCGGCCCTGCCGCGCTTGCTTCAGCGGCGGCGGCGCCTATATGCTGATCGATTAGGCTAACAAGAACGAGGATTCAGCATGAATGCGGCCGCAGACGCTATCGCACCGTCAACCGAAACCCAGGAGTTCCTGGCCCGTAAACACAAGCTGCTGATCGACGGTCAGTGGGTAGATTCCGTGTCCGGCGACACGATCACGGTCGAGGACCCGGCGACGGGCGCGACGATCGGCGAAGTCGCCATCGGTGGCGCCGCCGATGTCGATCTGGCGGTCGCCGCGGCGCGCAGGGCGCTGAAAGGCGAATGGGCCAAACTGACGTCGCACGATCGTAGCCGCCTGATCTGGCGCCTGGCCGATGAGCTGGAGGCTTCGCTGAACCTGGCAACCGAGTTGGAAGTCATGGACAACGGCATGCCGCGCGAGATCGCGATGTACTCGATCATCGCGGCCGGCATCAATCACCTGCGCTACTACGCCGGCTGGCCGACCAAGATCCATGGCCAGACGATCCCCGTCTCGCCCGGTGGCGCCGCCAATGGCGAGACACTGACCTACACGCAACGCGAGCCGGTGGGCGTCGTCGGCGCAATTACGCCGTGGAATGCCCCGCTGCCGATGGTCATTCTCAAACTGGCGCCGGCCCTCGCAGCAGGCTGCACGCTCGTGCTGAAGCCCGCGGAGATGACACCATTCACGGCTCTGCTGATCGGCGAGCTGACCAAGCGGGTCGGCATTCCGGACGGCGTGTTCAATATTGTCGTGGGATACGGACAGGACGCCGGCGCAGCGCTCAGCGAGCATCCCGGCGTCGACAAGATCGCGTTCACCGGCTCGACGGCCGTGGGCAAAATCATCGCCAAGGCCGCAACGGGTAACCTGAAGAAAGTTTCGCTCGAACTCGGCGGTAAGTCACCGGTCGTGGTCTTTCCTGACGCAAACCTCGAAGCGGTCATCCCGGGCGCGGCCCGCGCCGCGTTCTTCCTGCAAGGCCAGAACTGCATGGCCGGTACGCGCATGTTCGTCCACGAGAGCATCTACGAGCCGGTCGTCAATGGCGTGGCCGAGATGGCGAAGATATTCAAGATGGGTCATGGCCTCGACCCGACCAGCCTGATGGGCCCGCTGATTTCCGCCAGGCAGCGCGAAACGGTGATGGGTTACATCGAGGCCGGCAAGGCCAGCGACGCCGAACTGATCTACGGCGGCGAAGCCGTCGACGGCCAGGGTTACTTCGTCCAACCGAC
>JBLYYV010000394.1:0-5710 GCA_048550095.1 Gammaproteobacteria bacterium | reverse complement strand
TGCGGGCCCGGTGCCCGTCGGGGTGAATCGCACGGTGATCGTGCAGGAGCCAATTGTCGGTGCTCTGGGACCGCCGGTGGTGCAATCTTCGCTGACGATGCTGAATGGGAGCGCGGGCTGAGTAACGGCGGTGACATTCAAGTCCGCGTCGCCGTTGTTCCGGACGGTAATGGTCTCATCCGACGTGTTGCCGACCTGGACGCCGCCGTACGGAATCGACAGGTCGTCGGTCGGCGCGACCGAGTCGGTCACGTCGATCTCCGGGGCCGGCACGACGGAGTTCAGCGTCGCAAAGACGATCGAGTTATTGGCGGTCTGCCCCTTGAAGTCGGCCGTGAAAGAGCCAAATGTCGTGTCATAGTCCAGGACCAGTCGAAACCGGATCATGTCCAGCGTCAGTATCGGGATCAGCGCGCACAGGTTGCCCGTGCAGTCGTCGGGCAGGTTGACAATGACAGTGAAGGTGCTGAAGTCCGCCGAGATCGTTGGCGCCGTGTCGATCTCGAATTCCGCCACACCGTTGCCGTCGATCGGCACTGTCACCGGCGCGAAGTTCTTCAATTCGATGCCGATGTCGAACGCATTGACTACGGTCTCGTTGGCAGTGCCCGCCGAGATCACGATGTCGAGGCTCTCGATATAGACGACGCCCGTGTTCAGCGTGACCTGCGTGTTGCCGGCACCCAGGTCGACGTCGAGGAACGAGCCATCGGGAGGCTGGGGCGTAATCCCGCGCGGCGCTCCGTTATCGACGGTAGTCGGGTTCGGATCGATCGTGATTTCGCGCGTCGCGGGCGTCTGGCCGCCGAAAAACGTGCACTCTTCAGGCGTCAGTCTCCCCGCGCCGCAGCCCGGATCGAGCGCCGGGTCGAACGTGGCGCTGTAGATCTCGGTGAGGCCGTTCGTGGGGTCGGTGGTGTCGAGCGGCACGTCGACTGCCAGCACGGTGGCGGGCATGGCCACGGTCAGCAGCGTCAGGAATGCGGCGGTAGGAAGCAGCTTCTGATTCATCATGATTGCGGTTGTTCTGTGAAAATCAGGTTACCGGCAGTCTGAAATATCAGCCGCTGATTAGCAACTATTCGCGGGTCATTTGAGGCGCCGGGATTGGCGATTCACGCCAATGGACAGCGCCTTTCGGTCGACAAAGAAAAAGGCCCGCCGGACGTGAGTCCGGGGGCCTTTTCGAACCAAATGCCCAGCCTCGATCAGGCTGCGCGTCGGCGCATCCAGCCCAGCAGGCCGAGGGCGGAACCGAACAGCCAGACTGCTGCGGGTACCGGGACGGCGGCCGTTGTTATGGCGATCTCATAGATGGAGTTGTTGCCCGTTTGCACGGTCAGCAGGAGATTGTCGCCGCCACCGGGTGTGACCGTACCATCGAGCTGATAACGCACGCCGTCCAGCGTCAGGATACCGATCAGGCCGCAAAGCGGTCCCGCTGTTCCTGGGCCAGCCGCGGTTGAATAGCAGTCGTTGGGATCGGATGCGTTGACGATCGTGCTGAAGGTCGCGAAGTCAGCGATGATGTTGGGCGCACCCTCAACCTGGAAACCTGCGAAACCGGGTGTGTTGTCGGTTGCCGGGGTCGAAATGTCCAACGTAATGGGATTGCCATTGGTCAGCACGGTGGTCTCGGTTCCCGGTCCACCGTTGATATCCAGCCGCAATTGGGGGAGCACGATATTGAGTTGAGAAATCGTCGTGCCGTCAAATACGATAGTGCCCGAACCTGTACCACTGATTGGCGTGATCGCAATATTGCGTGGGTTCAGACTAGGATCACCACCAAAAAATAAAGTAGGATCGGGTGTAAGTGCCCCGTCGAAAGTTGCGCTGTACAAGTCAACCAATTGCGCGCTGGCAATAGTCGCGCCCTGCGCGGACATTCCGGTAAGCAACAGACCGGCTAATGCCCCTGCACTGGTTCGTTTAATCATGACATTCCCCTTAGTTTAGGTATTCAGTTTTCGTGTCCTTAAGTCGCCCTGCCCCACGTTAAGGGCGAGCCTCCAATTGACCATTTGGACACGTTATTTTTGCGTCATCAGGGTGCATCGTACACGATTGGAACCCTCAGGGAAACTTGACATAAGCCCGAACGCCGGTTCGCCTTTTGACGGTCTTCACCTGTTAAAACAGCGAGTTATGACTAGTCGGGTGCGCGCCGCGCTCGACTTGGAGCGTTACGCCCTGGTTACGGGAACCGGAGCGTTCCCTGCACCGCAATGGAGCGGGGGCGATCCACGAACCCGTAGAACGATGGTGACCGGAACTGGCTGAACGCCAATGGAGTGTCGTTCGCGTACGTGACGATGGTTTCGTCCGTCAGGTTGCGGCCGAGCAGCGCGACCTCCCACTGGCCGTCGTCGGCCCCGAGTGCGAGGCGCAGGTTGAGTTTCGCGTAGGCATCCTGGGTGACCCGGGGGTCCAGGTTCTGCGAGGGCTCGTAGGCATCCGTGAACAAGACGTCGAACGCGCCGCGGAACAGCAGCGACGAAAACACCTCGCGTTCGTAGTTCAGGCTGACCGCGCCGGACCACGGCGCAACGTACTGGTTGGTCTTGCCCGAGTAGTCGCACTTGCCGTCGGGCGACGTGGGCACCTGGCCCTGGTTGCACTGCCCGTTCTCGAAGTCGTCGAACTCGAAGTCGAGGTACGCAAGCGACCCCTTCAGCATCCAGCGGTCAGTGATCAGCCAGCGACCGTCCAGCTCGACACCCTGCGTCGTCGCCTTGGCGGCGTTGCCCACATTGAAGCCAAGCGTGCCGTCGAAAATACTGACCTGCAGGTCGTCGTACTTTGTGTAGAACAGCGTGACCGCGAGGTCGGCGGCGCCGTCCGCAATCATCATCTTCGAGCCCAGCTCGAACGACAGTGCTTCTTCGTCTTCGAACTCGAACGAACCCGGATCGACGTTGTTCGCCACGGTGCTCTCCAGGAAGGCCGGGAACAACACGCCCGCGCCGGTCGTACCCGGCATCGGTTCGCTGTTCGAGCGCACGTCGTAGCCGCCCGCCTTGTAGCCCTGCTTCGCAGATCCGTAGATCATGATCATGTCGGTTGCGTCGAATTCGGTGACGATCTCCCACGACAACCGCTTCTCTTCGCGATTGCCTTTCAACTGGTGAAACGCCGCCTGAAAGATGGAGGAATACAATACGGCCCCGGAAGCGAGCCGGGCGAAATCGTCGGGATCCGCCAGGTCGAATGCGTTCCGCTCGAGATCGCCCTCCTGCAGGATCCGGACCGCTTCCTTCTCAATATACGAGTAGCGGGCGCCGACGTTGGCGCGCCATCGGTCGGTCAGGTCGAAGCCGAGTTGCCCGAAGATCGCGCTATTCCAGGAATTCTGCGAGAAATCGCGGAACGCCGACGTGTCGCCGATAGCGTCGTTCGCGCCTTCCGGGTTGCCGGTCGTGGCATAGCCGACCAGGCGCGTGACGCCGCTGCCGATCGGCAGGAAGATCTGGTCACCGAAGCGCAACTCTTCCTGTTGGTAATAGACGCCGGCCATCATCCGCACTCGCCGGTCCATTGGCGAAGTCCAGCGCAGTTCCTGGCTGAATTGCTCGAATTCTTCGAGCGACTGGAGCGTGAACTGGTCTGCGCCGGTGAAATCGCAGTCGCAGACCTCGTCGTAATCGTATTTGAGGAAGCCGGTGATCGACTGCAGTTGCTGCTCGCCGATGTCGAAATTGAGCGTCAGGACCGCCGCATCGACGGTGTTCTTGCTGCTGTCGCCATTCGAGCCGCGCACGAAGTCGAGCTGATCGTTCTGGATCGCCGGGTTACTGTCGAAGAACCCTTCGAGGTACTGCAAATACGTCGCACCTTGCTCCATGCCGGGACACGGCTGTCCTGGAATGGCTTGGTCACGACAGAAGAAGTCCAGCCACAATTCGGAGCTGCCGGTGTTGCGGCTGAAGCCGGTCTGGCTCGCGAGCTGTTCCTGGTCGGCGAAGTTCGGGTCGTCCTGCGTCAGGGACGGGACCTGGTTGAATATTTCGATTTGCCGGCCCTTGACGTCGAAATCCTGGCGCTCGAGTTTCAGGGTCGCGTCCCAGTTGTCCGCATTCCAGGCGAGCGTCAGGCGGGCGTTGGTTTCTTCGCGATTCGGCTCTTCGGTGCCGATGATGTTGTTGTCGAGGTAGCCGTCTATCGTTCGATAGCGCAGGGCGAGGCGCCCCGAAAGTTTACTGAATAGCGGCCCGGACACGACGCCGGTAATCTCGGCCTCGCCGTCCTCGCCGTACAGCGCATTCACTGATCCTTCGAATTCGGCAGTCGGCTTGTTGGTCGTCAGGATCATCGCACCGGCGATGCTGTTGTTGCCGAGGATCGTGACCTGTGGCCCGCGCAAAGCCTCGACCTGCGCGAGGTCGAGGAAGGGCGCACGCATCAGTTGCGCACGCCCGTAGTAGATACCGTCGATGTACATGCCGACGGACTGCTCGAATCCCTGGTTGATGCCGGAGCCGATGCCGCGCACGTACAGATTGGTGCCGATGCCGGTCTCCGACATCGCGAAGTTCGGCAGGAACGGCACCAGTTGCTCGACCTTGACGATCCCGGTTTCGACCATCTTCTCGCCGCTGGTTACGACGACGGAAACGGGCACGTCCTGCAGGCTCTCCTGCACCCGACGCGCCGATACGACGAGTTCTTCGAGTGCGGGTTTGGTTGTGGGCTGTTGCGCGAACGCTGCGTTCAGCGGCGTTAGCATGAGGACCGCGGCGAAACTGCCGAGGATCGATCGAACGAGCGAACTGGACACTATTTTGATTCCCCCGAAATCCTTACCGTATCTGCCGGAGCACGCGGTCAGCAGACGCTGGAAGCGTAGCATAAACCCCGCGATTCCCGGCCTGTGCCCGATAATAACGCGCGGTGCGGCGAATAGCCGCGTTGGGTATACGGAATACTCAACCCAAAAAAAGCAGGCCCGCGATTGCGGGCCTGCCTGAGCGCCGTCGAGGCGCCGGATTATCTGCGGACTCGGCCGTGGCCGGCGCGCCTACACGGCATCCTGCTGCAGCAGCTCCTGCCACGTCATATCCAGCGTGCCGTTCTCGTCGACCGCATTGTCGCCATCGAGGTCGAGCTCGAGCCGCACGTTCTGCGCGTCGAGCGGGATGACCTTGACGTTCGCGCCATCGGCGCCGGTGACGCGCAGCTGGCCGGTGCCGGGATTACCTTCGCCGCTGCCCTGCAAGGCGATTTCCGTACTGAACTGCACCTCGCCGTCGAACTCGGAGCTCATCAGGAAACCGCTCGATTGCAGCGTGAATGATTCCGGGAAGACGCTCAGGTCGGCGGTGACCGTGGTGGAAAACTCGCTCATCATGATCGTCTCGAGACCGCTCGTGATCGACAGCGAGCTGCCAGACATCGATACGGTACTCGCGACGGGGGTCAGGTTGAGCGACATCGACAGGTCGCCGTCGATCGTCGCGCCGTCGCCGACCTGCGCGATCTCGAGGTTGGTGATCGTAAGATCAAAGCCGACCTGGATATTGTCGCCGTTGAGTTCGCCCACCATGCTCGTCACACGGAATGAGATACCGCCGTTCGCCAGCACGCCGTCGCCGAAGTCGCATGCGGCGTAGCTCAGGGAGAAGCTATCGCCTGCGCTCAGCGTCTCGGGGTTCTGGATCTCGGCGGAGATCGTCATCATGCCGCCGAGCGGGCAGTTGTCCGACTCGGAGAT
>JBLYYV010000393.1:0-4635 GCA_048550095.1 Gammaproteobacteria bacterium | reverse complement strand
CTGGTTCTGGACGGCCCTGGCCAACTATGACCGCAACGACGAACTCGGTATCCAGGGCCGTATCTCGGGTGGCGGCGGCGCTGGCCGCGCGCTCTGGCAGCGCACAGGGTTTAAGGCCACGGTCGTCGGCGGCGCCGTCGCGACGCAGGAGAACACGCTGGCGCAGGGTGAGAACGACGCCAACATCGAAGGCATTTTCGTCGGGGATCTCGCGTGGTTTAAATTCACGGTGCCGAAAACTGACTTTCGCACCACGCTGACGGTCTGGCCGAGTATCACGGACTGGGGCCGCGTCCGTGCGAACCTCGACGCAACCCTCGGCCAACATGTCTTCACCGCCGACTTCGCGCTCGAACTGACGGCCTACCTGACCTACGATTCCAGCCCTCCAAGCGGTGGCCAAAACGAGGACTATGGCTTCATCACATCACTCAACTACACCTTCTAAGGTGTCGTTCAACTCGCGACGGACATGAACCTATGAAAAAACTGCTACTCACGTTTCTCGCCGCCGGCACACTCGCCTGGTGCGCGCATGCGGACGAATTGGTTCCGCCGATCACGGCAACACCCACCCAAACCTGGGACCCCGGACAGCTGGTATGGGCCGACCTGCTCACCGATGACGTCGACGCGGCGAAGGCCTTCTACTCAAAGGTCTTCGCCTGGGACTTCGTAGGCGACAACCAGTATGCGCAGGCCAGCCACGGTGGTGTGCCGGTTGCCGGCATCGCGTTCCACGCGCCACACGACCCGAACGTCAGCGAGGTCGCCTGGCTCATTTCGATCTCGGTCGACGACGTCGACGCGGCCGTCAATGCGGCCAGCGGTGCCGGCGGCACGGTCCTGGAAGCGCCGCGCAGCGTTCCAGAGCGGGGTCGCTTCGCCATTATCGAAGACAACCAGGATGCGGTACTCGTACTCCTGAAATCGGCCCAGGGCGATCCGCCGGACCGGCGCTCGGTCGACAACGAATGGATCTGGGCGGAACTCTGGACCCCCGATACGGCAGTCGCGGCCGATTTCTACGCGGCTGCGGTCGGGTACGAAGCGAAAACGATCACGGAGAATGACGGCGGTCGTTACACGCTGCTGACACACGGCGGCGCGCCGAAAACCGGCATCGTCCCGCTGCCATGGGAAAACGTAGAGCCGAACTGGCTGCCGTATTTACGTGTCGCCGACGTCGGCGACACGATCGAACGCGTCGAGAACGCCGGCGGTCAGGTGTTGTTGCCGCCACGCAAGGAGAACGACGATGGTCGCGTCGCAATCGTCAGCGACCCGACCGGCGGCGTGTTCGCCATCCAGGCACGGAGGGCTGCCCAATGAGAGCGCTAAGAATGATTGCGATATTCGTGACAGTCGTCTCCGCCACGTCCTTGCTCGGCGCGTGTGCGGGCGGCGGCAGCCCGCGCGTCAGCTACAGTCTGGGCATGGGCTATGGCGGCTACTATGGTCGCGCACCTTACGGTTACTATCGACCGCCGGTCATTATCGGTGGGCCCGGCCCCGATATTGACCGCCCGGTGGCAATGCCTCTGCCGGAGCCCGACATGGACTTCGGCATGCCGGACGCGGGGTTTGATGACTTCGGCGATTTCGATTTCTGAGCCGTCATGCTGACCGATCCGACACTACTCAAGTCCGCCGCGTTGATCGACGGCGAATGGTGCCGCGCCGACGATGGCACGGAGTTCGCCGTCGTCAATCCGGCGACGGGTGAGACGATTACGACGACCCCAGATCTCGGCGCGGCTGAAACGCGGCGCGCGATCGAGGCCGCAAATACTGCGTGGCCGGCATGGCGTGCGTTGGCGGCGAAGGAACGTGCGGCGCTGCTGCGCGGCTGGTTCGACCTGATCATGGCCAACCAGGGCGATCTTGCGAAACTGATCACCGTCGAGCAGGGCAAACCGCTGGCAGAGTCGATGGGCGAAGTCGCCTATGGCGCGTCATACATCGAATGGTTCGGCGAAGAATCGAAACGCCTGTACGGTGACGTCATCCCTGCACCGTCCGCTGACCGGCGCTATGTCGTCATCCGGCAACCGGTCGGCGTCGTCGCAGCAATTACGCCCTGGAACTTTCCCGTGGCGATGATTACGCGCAAAGCCGGCCCGGCGCTTGCAGTCGGCTGCCCGATCGTGGTCAAACCGGCGGAGGCCACGCCACTCAGCGCACTCGCGCTCGGGGAACTGGCCAATCGTGCCGGCATTCCGCCCGGCGTCATCAATGTCCTGACATCGAGCAGCGGCGGCCGAGTCGGCGGTGAACTGGTCGAAAATCCGATCGTACGCAAGCTGTCTTTCACCGGGTCTACTGCCGTCGGAAAAATTCTGCTTCGCGGCTGCGCGGACACCGTCAAGAAAGTATCGATGGAACTCGGCGGCAACGCGCCGTTCATCGTTTTCGATGATGCCGACCTCGATGCGGCAGTCGCCGGCGCTATGGCATCCAAGTACCGTAACTCGGGCCAGACCTGCGTATGCGCGAACCGCTTCCTCGTGCAAAAGGGGATCTATGACGACTTCGCCGCACGACTCGCGCAAGAAGTCGGACAACTCACGGTCGGCAACGGCCTCGACGACGGCGTAGAACAAGGACCGCTGATCAACGAAGCGGCGATCGCCAAGGTCGAGCAACACATTGGCGACGCGACCAATCTCGGTGCGAATATTGCCGTCGGCGGGCGACGCCACGCCCTCGGCGGTACATTTTACGAGCCAACGGTGCTGACCGGCGTGACCCCGGATATGCAGATCGCGAACGAAGAAACGTTCGGTCCGGTCGCGCCATTGATTCCGTTCGTCGACGAAAACGATGCCGTCGCGATAGCCAACGATACATCGGCCGGACTCGCGTCCTATTTTTTCAGTCGCGACATCGGCCGCATCTGGCGCGTCGCCGAGCAGCTCGAATACGGCATGGTCGGAATCAATGCCGGGATCATATCCAGCGAAGTCGTACCGTTTGGCGGCGTCAAGCAAGCCGGACTCGGGCGTGAAGGTTCGCGTTACGGACTGGATGACTACGTCGAGATGAAATACCTGAGTTTCGGCGGCCTGAAAGACTAATCCGTCATGTAACCTGGGAGTAGCCGAGGACCTGTTCCAGCAGTTTCGGCGTCGGTCCGCATGACCAGCCGCCATCGACCTTGATAGTCTGGCCCGTCACATAGCCGCTGTCGTCGGCGGCCAGAAAATGGAACACGCCGGCAATGTCATCCACCTGCGCCACGCGGCCGAGCGGGCTGAAGCTTCGCATCAGGGTCTCGCCTTCGTCCCCACTCCCGAGCGCAGTCGCGACATAGCCGGGCGCCACTGCATTGACTCGAATGCCGCGATCGCCCAACTCCAACGCCGCCATCTTAGTCATGCTGACGACCGCGGCCTTCGCCGCGGAGTACGCCACCGATCCCGGCAGATGTACGAACGCGGCCAGTGAAGCCGTATTGATGATCGAACCGCCATCGTTCATCCGGGCGGGTCCATGCTTCAAGCCATAGAGTACGCCCCACTGATTGACCTTGACGATCTTTTCAAGCGTCGACTGCCGGGTCGCCTCGATGGATTCGCCGACGTCGCCGACGCCGGCGTTGTTGACAAGGATATCGAGCTTGCCGACGGCATCGACTGCCGCGTCGAGCGCTGCGATCACCGATTTCTCATCGCTGACGTCCATGCGTACGAAGCGCGCGCCGATGCCGGTGGCCGCCTCGGATCCGTCGGTGACGTCGGCGACGACGACAGCGGCGCCGGCGGCCGCGAAGCGGGACGCAACGGCAAGGCCGATACCCCCGGCGGCACCGGTTACGAATGCAGTCTTTCCTTGCAGGCTAAACATGATTGACTCCATCAGCCCTCAAATCGTCCAACCCGGCTGACGCCCGGGAGCGAATCGAGGCGCTCCGCTTCCGTCGGCACTTCGGCCAGCTCGATCAGGTTACCGAACGGGTCCCGGCAATACGCAGCATATCCGACGTCAACATTGCCCGCTGGCTCGCCGACAAGCGTGCCGCCCAACTCGATCAGCCTGGCACACTCGCGCTGGCAATCATCGACATAGAACGCGAGATGACGGATGCCGGGTTCATGCGCGCCGAGCGACGCGGGCGCGGGTGCGGACTGCGGCGGCGCACTGAACTCCCATAATTCGAGGAAACAGTTGTGCCCTGCCATCATGTAGCCGCGGGTGGCCGACCCGGAAAGACCGATCGCGCGATCGAATTCTTCGCTATTGTCCCAGCCTTCAGTGCCGATCACGTGAAATCCAAACATGCGTTGGTAAAACTCGCGTGCACGCTCGAGATCGGACACGACGATACCGGGATGTCCAAAGCCCAGAATCATGCTTCAATCCCTCCGCTCGACGCCGGGCAGGCTGCAAAGCAACTCAAACAGCAGGCTCGCGCCGACCAGGGCCGTATTTCCGGTTGTGTCATACGGCGGTGAGACCTCGACGAGGTCGCCGCCGACGATATTGAGACCGTGCACGCCGCGCATGATCTCGATTCCCTGGCTGACGGTCAGGCCGCCGATCTCGGGCGTACCCGTACCGGGCGCGAAGGCCGGATCGAGGCCATCGATATCGAACGAGACATACACCGGCCCGCCACCAACCTGATCACGAACT
>JBLYYV010000392.1:0-5547 GCA_048550095.1 Gammaproteobacteria bacterium | reverse complement strand
GGCAGCAAACGCCCGTGGCCGAACAACCCGGTGACGTCGTTCGCCTTGAACAACGAGCCGATACCGCCGGACAGATCGCGCACGATGCCGTCCTTGCGTGCCTGCATGGCGGCCAGGTCGAGCGAGAGTTCGCCGACGCCGATACCGTGGTTATCGAATTCGACCTGCGCGCGGTGATAGAGCTCAGAGGATTCGAGCAGCGCCTTGGACGGGATGCACCCTGCATTCAGACAGGTGCCGCCGAACACGGCGCTGCCGTCGGGGTTCTTCCACGCGTCGATACACGCCGTGGACAATCCATGCTGGGCGGCCCTGATGGCCGCGACATAGCCGGCCGGGCCGGCGCCGATTACGACGACGTCGAATTTTCTGCTCATTTGCGTTCCTCGAAAGGTGGACGTTTGTCGGGATCAGACCTGCAGGAGCAACCTGCCGGGATCCTCGAGCGATTCCTTGATCGTGACGAGGAAGCGCACGGCCTCCGCGCCATCGATAATGCGGTGGTCGTAGGTCAGCGCGATGTACATCATCGGGCGAATCTCGATCTCGCCGTCCACGGCCATCGGACGCTGCTGAATGGCGTGCATGCCCAGGATCCCGCTTTGCGGCGGATTCAGGATCGGCGTCGACATCATCGAGCCGAAGACACCGCCGTTCGTGATCGTGAATGTGCCGCCCGTCAGATCATCCATCGAGATCGTGCCTTCGCGTGCCTTCAGGCCATACCCGCGAATCGTGTTCTCCAGGTCGGCGAAGCTCATGCGATCCGCGTCACGGATGACCGGCACGACGAGGCCGCGCTCGCTCGACACGGCGATGCCGATGTCGAAGTAGTCGTGATAGACGATGTCGCTGCCTTCGACCGAAGCATTGACGGCCGGGTAACGGCGCAAGGCTTCGATCGTTGCGTTGACGAAAAACGACATGAAACCCAGCTTGGCGCCATGCTTTTTCTCAAATGCATCCTTGTAGCGCGCGCGCAGCGCCATGACCTCAGTCAGGTCGACTTCGTTGAACGTCGTCAGCATCGCCGCCGTCTGTTGAGCCTCGACGAGACGCTCCGCGATGCGCGCACGCAGGCGCGTCATCGGCACGCGGTGTTCGCTGCGCTGACCGACGACCGGCGCGGGTACCACCGGCTCGTGCGGAATCTCTGCCGGCGCGGCTTCGGGTTGCACGCGTTTCTCGACGAATTCCAGAACGTCTGACTTCAGGATGCGGCCGCCCTTCCCGGTGCCGGCGATTTGCGCCGCATCGATATCGTGTTCCTCGAGCAACCGGCGCACGGCCGGGCTCAGCTTGTCGGCATTGTCCGTCGACGCCACCGCGACCGGCGCTGCGGCGGCTGCGACCGGCGCTGCTGCTACGGCGGGCGCTTCCGGCGTGGCCGCCTTAACGTCGCCCGGCTCCAGTATCGCGAGCAGCTGCCCGCTCGTGACGGTTGCGCCGTTGTCGATCTGGATTTCCTTGATCACGCCGCTGACCGGCGCGGGCACTTCCAGCACAACCTTGTCCGTCTCGAGATCCACCAGGTTCTCGTCGCGCTGGACCGACTGCCCGGGCGCCTTGTGCCAGGAGACCAGTGTCGCGTCGGTCACCGACTCCGGCAACTGCGGCACTTTGACTTCAACTGTCATGATATATCCCTCTGTAACCGCCCCTGCGGTAGCGGAAAAACGTTATCGCTCAGGGCGAATACCCAATGCGGCCTCGACGAGCGCCTGCTGCTGCTGCACGTGCAGCTGGAAGATGCCCGACGCCGGCGCGGCGGCACCCGGCCGACCCGCGTAAAAGAGTTGCTGCGCCTGACCCATCGACTCCTGCAGTCGATGACGAATCTGGTACCACGCACCCTGGTTCTGTGGCTCTTCCTGGCACCAGACGATTTCCTTCGCGCGCGGATACGCGTCGAGAATCGACGAGTATTCGTGAATCGGGAACGGGTACAGCTGCTCGATGCGAACGATCGCGACGTCGTCGACATGGTTGGCGCGACGCGCCTCGAGCAGATCGTAAAACACCTTGCCGCTGCAGAACACGACGCGCCCGACCTTGTCGACGTCGATGTCGTCGATCTCCGGGATAATCGTGCGGAAGTGGCCGGTGATCAGTTCGTCGAACGGCGAACTTGCCAGCCGGTGACGCAGCAGGCTCTTCGGCGTCATGACGATCAGCGGCTTGCGCATCGCGCGCAACATCTGTCGGCGAATCATGTGAAACATCTGCGACGGATTCGACGGGACACAGACCTGCATGTTGTGCTCGGCGCACAGTTGCAGGAAGCGCTCGAGTCGTGCCGAAGAATGCTCCGGCCCCTGCCCCTCGTAGCCATGCGGCAGATACAACACCATGCCGCAGAGGCGGCCCCACTTGGCCTCCCCGGACGAGATGAACTGATCGATGACGACCTGCGCGCCGTTGACGAAGTCGCCGAACTGCCCTTCCCAGATTACCAGCGTTTCCGGATCCGTTGTGGAGTAGCCGTATTCGAAGCCGAGCACGGCCTCTTCCGACAACAGGGAGTCGGTAATCGTGATCGAGCCACGGCGCGTATCGATGTCGTCGAGCGACACGTATGAGCGCCCGGTATTCTGATCGAGCAATGCCGCATGACGATGGAAGAACGTGCCG
Source organism: Gammaproteobacteria bacterium (assembly GCA_048550095.1). Taxonomy (GTDB): domain Bacteria; phylum Pseudomonadota; class Gammaproteobacteria; order Steroidobacterales; genus SMWD01. Next base: position 2,916 of record JBLYYV010000392.1, on the reverse strand, counting down.
CGACGGCTGTCCTGTCCGGTCAGGCGGACCTTGTAACCGGCTTGCAGCAGGCTGCCGTAGGCCATGAGTTCGGCGAAGCCCCAGTCCATCGGCACCTCGCCCGCCGCCATCTTTTCGCGATCGGTGATGATGCGCGCGACGCGCGGATGCAGCGCGAAGCCTTTCGGTACGCGAGTGATCGCCTGCGCGAGGCCGGCGGCCTGGTCCGCGCTGAGCTTCGTATTCGGTACCTCGGTCCAGTCTGCGATCAGGTGCGGCGACCAGTCCACCGTGTATTCGTTACCGACGTTGCCCGTAACGGCCCGCGTGACCGGCTGCCCCTCGTCCAGGCGGCTCCGGTAGGTGTCCATCATCTGCTCGGGCACGGTGGCCTCGATGACGCCGTTCTCGACGAGGCGATTGCTGTAGATCTGTCGTGCGGTCGCGTGCTGCTTGATGACGCGATACATCTGCGGCTGGGTGGCCGCCGGTTCGTCCGCCTCGTTGTGACCATGACGCCGGTAGCAGACGAGGTCGATGACGACATCCTTGTGGAACGTCTGCCGGTATTCGAGCGCCAGCCGCGTCACGAATACGGCGGCCTCCGGATCGTCGCCGTTCACGTGGAACACCGGCGCCTCGATCATCTTGGCGACGTCGCTGCAGTATGGGGTCGACCGCGCATCCTGCGGGTTGCTGGTCGTGAATCCGATCTGGTTATTGCAGACGATGTGCACAGTGCCGCCGGTGCGGAAGCTGCGGGCCTGCGACATCTGGAAAGTCTCGGGTACGACACCCTGCCCGGCGAACGCGGCATCCCCGTGAATCAGCACCGGCAGGATCTCGTCGCCCGTGTCGTCGGCGCGGCGCTGCTGACGGGCCAGCACGGAACCCTCGACCACCGGGTTGACGATCTCGAGGTGCGACGGGTTGAACGCGAGGACCACGTGCACCTCGCCGCCGGGCGTGCGCACATCGGACGAAAAGCCCATGTGATATTTGACGTCGCCGGAGGAGCCGACCAGCTCGTCAGGGTCGTAGTTGCCCTCGAACTCCGAGAACAGATCTTCCGGTGACTTGCCGAGCACGTTGACGAGTACGTTGATGCGCCCGCGGTGCGCCATGCCGATGACGATCTCCTGCACGCCGTTGGTGCCCCCGCGCTGGATCAAGTCGTCGAGCATCGGGATCAGGCTCTCGCCGCCCTCGAGCGAGAACCGCTTCTGGCCGACGTATTTGGTATGCAGGTAGCGCTCGATGCCCTCGGCGGCCGTCAGCTGCTCGAGAATCGTCCGGCGCTCGTCGGCCGTCATCGTGTCATGGAGCATGCCATGCTCGAGACGCTCGCGAATCCACAGTCGTTCCCGCCCGCGCGACAAATGCGCGAAATCGGCGCCGACATGCCCGCTGTAGACGGTCTTCAGCGTGGCGATGATCTCCGACAAGCGCATCTTGCCGTGACCGGTGCCGGCCAGCCCGCCCGTGTAGAACTCGGTATCCATGTCCGCATCGCTGAGCCCGAGGAAGTCGAGCTTGAAGACGTTGGGCATGCGTCGTTCGGTGAACTTCAGCGGGTCGAGCTCGGCGATCTGGTGGCCGCGTAAGCCATAAATCTGGATCAGGCGCGATACCGCGGCCTGCTTTTCGCTCGCCGCCGTGGGGCCGACCGGCTGAGTGGCGCCGGGCGAGCCCGTCGGTCGGGAGCGGCCGGTCAGGGACTGCCGGACGTCGGCGTGCGATACGGTCGACACGGCACCCGTCGCCGGAGCCCCGTCGTCGCCGAGTTGCTCGAAGAAGGCTCGCCATTTCGCGGGCACTGAGCCCGGGTTGACACGAAACTCTTCGTACAGCTCCTCTACGTACGGCGCATTGCTGCCGAATAGCGGAGACCAGGCATACCTAGATTTTAAGGACTGGCTCATTTGCCGAAACCGTCAGGCGTTGTGAAAGCCGCCGAGGCGGCGGCTTCAGGGGATCCGTAGTGTATCCGAGCGGCACCGATAGTGAAATGCGTTGTGTACGAATATCGCGCCTGGACGGCGACCGGATTCAGAACCGCAGCGAGGCCATCAGCGTGTCGACGATGCCGATGCCGAACACGGCGCTGAACAGCCAGATCTCGTACCCGATTAGTACGAGGTACCCGAGGCAGATCAGCTGCAATAGCCGCACGACGCGAAACAGTCCGCAAAACTTTCGGTTCGCCGCCGCGACCAGCACGACGATCGCGATCGCGGTCATGCTGATCTTGACGGCCAGGAAGGCATCGACGCCCTCGCTCAGCATCGAATCCATCAGTGCATTGGCCTCGTTGGCGCCGAGCAGCAGCAGATTCAGCGTAAACAGGGCGTCGGTGCAACTGAGCAGCAACACTGCCAGCGCGAGGTACAGGACCCGGGGCTCGTGCCAGTCGAACAGGAATCGATGACCGTCTTCGGTCCGCCGAACACCGCGCCGACGCGGGCGGAAATTTCCATACAGAAACGCCCCGATCGAGCGGCGGCGGCGATCCTCGCCGCTGCGGCGGCAGGCCACGAGGCCCGGCGCCGGACCGATATTGCCGGTCAACTGATTCAGGACCAGTCCCGTGGACGCCTCCAGATCTTCCCCGTTGTCCTGACCGTTCGACTCCCGGCCACGCATTTCTGCCATATGCTGTACTTCTTTATTGTTGGTTGTTGACGGTCCCCCGACCGCCCCTGCGCCGCGCACTCGTCGGGTGAATATCCCGGCACGGGATTCATTATCTACTTAATATATGACTCGTTACTAATTGTTTTAACATAACTTAATGACTTCACGGCAGACTTCTCTCCCACGCCGCCTCGGCCCATGGACCGCGACGTTGCTGATCGTCGCGAGCATGATCGGCACCGGCGTTTTCGCGACGACCGGACTGCTGCTCGCGGACATCCATTCCCCTCAGGCGGTGCTCGC
>JBLYYV010000391.1:0-9705 GCA_048550095.1 Gammaproteobacteria bacterium | reverse complement strand
GTGACGGCCGCGGACGTGAACATCGGACTGGAACGTGCCGACGTTCGAGCGCTGGCCGGGATCGTCCGTGCCGAAGAGCTGGCCGATGCGGTTCAATCGGCGGGCTTCGAACCGCATGTCGCGTCATCGGTCGAAGAGCAGGCGCGCGCCGATCAGGCACATCGCGACCGCGAAGAAGCGAAGCTGCGACGGGACCTGAACATCCTGCGGCTATCGATCGCGCTGTCGGCGCCGATGGTCTTGCACATGATCCTGAAGTTCCTGGGTGTCGACTTCTCACATCCGCCGGCCCTCGAAGTACTGCTCGCAACGCCCGTTCAGTTCATCATCGGCGCGCGCTTCTACAAGGCCGCCTACAACGCGCTGCGTGCGGGTTCCGCGAACATGGATGTCCTGGTCGTCATGGGCACGACCGCCGCATACCTGTACAGCTGGTACCTGATTGCGACCCTCGGTACCGACGCACGCGGCCAACTCTACTTCGAGGCATCGGCTGTCATCATTACGCTGGTACTACTCGGCAAGTACATGGAAGCCCGGGCGAAACGTGGCACGACCGCCGCGATCCGGCAGTTGATGGATCTGCGACCGCAGACCGCCCGCGTGCGCGACCGCGACGGCTCAGCGACACAACTGCCGGTCGGTGAAGTGCGCTCGAATGACATCGTCATCATCAAACCCGGCGAGAGCATCCCGGTCGACGGCGTCGTGCTGACCGGGACGAGTGAGACGGACGAATCGCTGATCACCGGCGAGAGCATTCCCGTCACGAAATCCTCCGGCGACCGTGTCACCGGCGGCGCGATCAACGGCACCGGCCTGCTCGAGATTCGCGCGACCAACATCGGCGAGGACTCGACGCTGGCGAAGATCATTCGCCTCGTCGAGAACGCGCAGGCCGGCAAGGCGCCGGTGCAGCGTCTTGTCGACCGGATCTCGTCGATATTCGTGCCGGTCGTCATCGTCATCGCCGGCATCACATTCTGCGCGTGGTGGCTGACGACGACGGACTTCGAGAGTTCGCTGATTGCCGCGGTGTCGGTGCTCGTCATCGCCTGCCCGTGCGCGCTTGGTCTCGCGACGCCGACGGCGATCATGACCGGCACGGGCGCCGCGGCCCGGTCCGGAATCCTGATCAAAGACGTCGAATCACTCGAGCGCGCGCATCGCATCAGCGCGATCGTTTTCGACAAGACCGGCACGCTGACCGTCGGACGCCCGTCGATCGCCGACGTGCATGCCATCGGCATCGAGACGAACGAGTTGCTGCGACTTGCCGCGGGCATTCAACAGGGCAGCGAACACCCACTCGGTCGCGCGATCCTGGAGCGCGCCGATGAATTGAGTCTCGAGCTGCCGCGCGTCGAGGCATTTCAGAGCCTGACCGGTCGAGGTGTCGTCGGCACGGTCGACGGCCTGGAACTCATGATCGGCAACGAACAGTTGATCGCGGACCGGCAACTCGACCCGTCGGTCGAACTGGAGCGTGCGCGGGCGTGGGAAGCGCAGGCGCGCACCGTCGTCTGGGTCGCCGATACCTCGCGCATCCTCGGCCTGATCGCGATCGCCGATCGCTTGCGGCCGGAGACCCCGCAAGCCGTCGACGCGCTGCGGGCGCTCTCGATTCGCACGCTGATGTTGTCCGGCGACGCGGAGCTGGTCGCGCGGGAAATCGGTGCGCAGGCCGGTGTGGACGAGGCTCGCGGCAGTGTGCGGCCCGATCAGAAAGCCGATGTGGTCCGGGCGCTGTCAGCCGACGGACGTGTCGTCGGCATGATCGGCGACGGTATCAACGATGCGCCCGCGCTGGCGGCGGCGGACGTCGGCATTGCCATGGGCAGCGGCACCGATATCGCGATGGAAACCGCGGGCATCACGCTGATGCGCAGCGATCCGCGCCTCGTCGGAGCGGCGATCTCGGCAAGCCGTGCGACCTTCGCGAAAATCCAGCAGAATCTCTTCTGGGCATTCATCTACAATGTCATCGGCATCCCGCTCGCGGCATTTGGCGTACTGACGCCCACCCTGGCCGGCGCGGCGATGGCACTGAGCAGCGTCAGCGTCGTCAGCAATTCACTGTTACTGAAGCGCTGGCGACCCGACTTCGAGTAAGGGAGAAATCACGAATGGAAAAAGCGACGATCAAAGTAGAAGGCATGACCTGCGGCGGATGCGTCAAGAGCATCGAGAAAGCGCTGGCCCAGTACGAGGGTATCAGCCGAACGAACGCAGACCTCGACGCCGGCACGCTGGCGGTCGAGTTCGACGCGAAGCTGGTTCAACGGTCAGCGATCGAGCGCGCCATCACGGACGCCGGCTTCGACGTTCCCGCGCAATAGCCGGCCGATAAGCACCGCCGGGGTGGCCTAGAGGATGACGTGCACCGCCTTGACGCGGGTGTAACTCAGCACCTCTTCGAGGCATTCTTCCCGACCCAGGCCGCTGTCTTTCCAGCCACTGAAGCCCGTACCCAAGTAGTGCCGTCCGGTGCCGTTGACCCAGACCAGGCCCGACTGAAGCCGACGCACCGAACTCATCGCGCGCTTCAGATCGTTGGTCCAGACGGCTGCCGTCAGCCCGAGGTCCAATTCGTTCGCCATAGCGATCACCTCGTCCTCGTCGCGCCACTTGAGGATCGTCAGCACGGGTCCGAATATTTCCTCGCGCGCGACGCGCATCTGCATCGTGACGTCGCCGAACACCGTGGGCTCCACCCAGAAGCCGCGTTCGAATATTTCGCCGGCTGGCGTCCCGCCGCCGGCAATCACGGTCGCGCCCTCTTCTTTCGCAGAATCGATGATGTCGAGTATGCGTCGATAGTGCGGCTCGGAGTTCACCGGTCCCATGCCGGATTCGGGATCGAGCGGATCGCCGAGACGAATGCCGGACACCTGCGCGGCGATGCGTGACACGACGTCGTCGTAGATCGACTCGTGCAACATCAACCGGGTCGTTGAGCCACAGGACTGGCCGGACCAGGAGAAATTCATCCCGGCCACCGCCGCATCCGCGACTTCGCCCGGGTCCGCATCCGCGAATGCGATGAACGGATTCTTGCCGCCGAGTTCGAGCGACACGTGCTTGACGGCTACTTCCGCTGCGGATCGCTGAATCGCCATGCCCGTCTGCACCGAACCCGTGAAACCGATGCGCGGCACCAGCGGGTGCCTGACGATCGCATCGCCGACGACCGTGCCGACGCCTGACACGAAATTGACGAGTCCAGGCGGCAGGATTTCATGACAGATCTCCGCCATGACTTTCGCCGACAGCGGGCTCTGGTCCGGCGACTTGAGCACGACGCCGTTGCCGGCGATCAGCGGTGCCCCCAGGTGCGCGGCCGCAAACAGAAACGGATGATTGAATGGGACGATTCGGCCGACCACGCCATAGGGTTCACGCATCGTGAAGTGAATGTTCTCGGGCGTCGCCGGCACGCTCTCGCCCTTGATCTCCATACCGAGACCGGCGACGAAATTCACATACGCCGCGGCGAGGTCGAGGTCGCGCCCGAGACTGGCGATCGTGTTACCGGTATCCGCCGATTCGAGTTCGAGTACGTCCGTGCGTGCGCGGATGGCGTCAGCGAGCCTGCGCAATATGGCGCCACGCTCGAACACATGCGTCGCGGCCCATGCCGGCTGCGCAGACTGCGCGGCGCGCACGGCGCGATCGACGTCTACAGCGGTGCCGGCCGGCACGCGTCCATGCACCTGGCCGGTCGCCGGGTTGACCGAGTCCATCCACTCGCCGCTCTCGCTCGCGACGAACTCGCCTCCGATATACATCGGATGATCGCCGAATTGCCTTGTCTTGCTTGTCATCACTGTGGGTTACTAACCGGCCGGCGGCTAGGTATCTTCCTTGACCGGCGCCGGCTTCTGCGTGTGCGCGTAGTTCTCGAGGCTCGACAGGCCGACCGGCGTCCAGACTTCGGGCGCATCGAAGTACTTCGCATAGTTCTTCTCGGCGTAATCCACGACGACGCGAGGCAACACGTCACCCGGGTGATCGCACGTCCCCATGAAGGCCGCGTACTGACAATTGCCCGGCGCCTGCCCCATCAGCATCCAAGGCAGCCAGGGCGTGATGCGATTCCACGTGCCGCGATAATCGAGGCTCGTGATATCGGGATTCTGCATGTCTTCCGCCTTGACGTGATGGGCGAAAAACTCCGAGACCTGTGCGATCTTGCCCGATGACTCGCGCGGCCACTTGTCCGGCTGCAGCGCGTTCGGATAGGCGAGATGGATGTGCATCTCCATCTCGAGCCAGTCGCCGTTCTGCACCCACGGCAGGATGAACGGGGCGCGCTTCGGCGGCTCTTTCTGCTTGTCGAGCCCGCCGAATTCCGGCGGCGCCGGGAAGTACGGCTCGATCAGGTAGTTATAGGGATCGTTGTCGACATGCACGACCTTGACGGTCTCGTCGATGTAGGGGTTGTACCACTCCTGCATCACTTCGTTACTGCGCAGGTCGGTGTACACGATAATCTCGCGACAGATGCGTTCGATGGTGCCGTCTTCACGTTCGTTCAACCGAATGACGCCGAATCCCTGCGCCCCGAACAGGTCCTGAATCCGTTCCATGGGCCGATGGCCCATGACGTAGCCCTTGAACCAGAAATACTTCTGCTTGCCGAAGTCGATATCGCTCTGGATGCGCGCGTAGGCAAGCTGATTTCCCCGACCCGTCAGAAGGTCGAGGTACGGCCCACGCAAAGCCTCGCCTCCGACCGCCGTTCCGGCCTGCATGTGCGCGTTCGCTCGCGCCTTGGCCCCGTAGGCGCTGAGCGCCATGCCGAGCGCGCCAGCGGCGCCGATACCGGCAAACCCGGTCAGGAAGTCACGTCTGGAGTTCTGCATCAGAAATCCCTCGTCCATAATAAAAATCGAAGCTTACACGGCAATCCGCCGGCGTCCGTGCCGCACAGCGCATCCGTTCGGCCGCCGGTCAGTCCGCGGATTCGGCAGCAGCCGAGGAGCGCGCCCGCATGACGATGACCACCGCCCAGACGAGCAGCACGAGATTGGCCGCGCCGACGAACATGAACGGTCCGACCCGGCTGACGTTGTCGAACAGGTACCCGCCAATGAGCGCGACGGTAATGATGCCCAGCGCGCCGCACCAGCTCCACATCCCCAACACGGCACCGCGGCCACGTTCGGGCGCCTCCTTGCCGATCAGCGACGTCGCCGACAGGTTGGCGAAGATCTCGCCGAGGCCGACGAGCGCCGCGGCGAAATACATCTCGTTGCCGATCGGGTTGTCGACCACCCCCAGCGAGAAGTAGCCGATCGCGGCGATGGCCATGGCGACCGTCAACCCCTTGACCCGGTCGATCCGATCCAGGATGAAACCAGCCAGCGGAGCGCCCGGCAATGCGAACGCCTGAACGATGATGTAGAAGGTGCCGGCCTTGGCCTGGGCATCCGCGCTCGACAACCCCTGGTCCATACCGACCTGGAACAGCCACAGGCTGAAGAAACTGGACATCACCGACAGATCTCCGCGAGACACGCCGGCCGCTGCATAGGCGAGCGCGATGCGAGGGTTGCGCGCGGCTTTCAGCCCGATCTTGAACGTGGCGAGGATGGGTTCGCGCTTGCCGAGCTGCTGGGGCGCGCCGGGCTTGAGGCCGATCGCGATGACGATCGCGACGACGAGGCAGATACCTGACATCATCCAGAGCCAGTACTGGCCCGCCAGTGCAGCATCGATGCCGGATTCCTGCAGCCGCGCCGGGACGTTGCGCAGCACGGCGAGTATCAACACGAGTCCGAGACCATTGAAGATAAAACAACCGGCGATCATTTTCGCGCGGGATTGTTCCTGCGAATAATCGTTCGCGACCGACGGCAGCATGACGATATTGCCCGCGGCGCCGGCGGCGAAAATCATCCTGAACATGAACAACATGAACAATCCGCCGGCCAGCGGATAGACGAAATAGGCGAGCGCCAGCAAGACGAACGCTCCCACGTATAGCGGCTTGCGGCCGAACTTGTCGGACAGGGCGCCCACCGGCGCCAGCAACACCAACAGCACGATCTCCTGCAGAAACGTCAGTCGGCCGGCGAGCGTTCCCTGGTCTTCGAGTGGTATGTCGAGCAGCTCGGTAAAGACGTAAGGCTGACTGAAGTTGATGAAGCTCATCGACGCAATGCCGAAGAACGAGGCGAAGAACAGTGTCGCGAGATTTTTGCCGGATACGCCCGGCGTGATTCGCAACGGACCGAAGCGGATACCGGAATCGTTCGCGTCGTGTTTTTCGGCAGCGGGCGGCGGGGTTGCGGGCGCGCTCATGGGCATTGCCTTGTTTTTGATTCTGCAGCCCGATGTTGGGCAAGCGCCCTTCGCTATACAAACCGGCCATGCCCAAGCGACCATTCTGTGATCCGCAATCGGTGTGGCCATCGACAGCGCGTGCCGGCCATCGATTCGGTCGTAGAATAGACCTGCGAATCGTCGCCGTACAGATCAAAGAGGCCGAACATCGTGAAAGTCATCAAGATTCTCCTGGTCATCGTCGTGGTGCTGGTCGTCGGCGTGACCGTCGGCCTGTGGAGCTACCTGAAGTTCGCCGGCGACGAGTCACATTTCGCCGGTACCTGCGAGGCGCTGGAGCTCGGTGAGAGCGCCGAAGACATGCAGATCGATCGCGAACGCGGTTTCGCTTACCTGTCCCTGATCGACCGGATGTCGCTGGCCAAGGGCGAATCCGCCCAGGGCTGGATCGGCCGCCTCGACCTTAACGCGACCGAACGCAGCGTCGAGCCGGCGTTGATCGATCCGCCGCCGCACTTCCGCCCGCATGGCGTCAGCCTGCTCGTCGATGCAGCGGGGCAGCGTCACCTGTTCGTCATCAATCATCCGGAGAACCGCGGCAGCGAGCCGGAATCGGTGGAATCGTTCCGCGAGGAACAACCGGGCCGTTTTCGTCACGTCAGGACTTACACGGACACTCTGTTTACGAGCCCGAATGACATCGTCGCCGTCGGACCCGCGCAGTTTTATATCGCGAATGACAGCAACAGGGGCACGACGCAACTGGTTTACGTCGACGGCGACGAGATTCGCGCCGTCGCGGACGACATCGCGTCGGGCGGCGGAATCAACGTATCGCTCGACGGCGGAACGCTGTACATCGCCGAAACGTCGGGCAAGCGGATTCGCAGCATGCGACGCGAACCGGCTACGGGCGACGTCGAGACGATCGAAATGCTCGACATCGGCACGTCGCCCGACAACATCGACGTCGCCGCGGACGGTAGCCTGTGGGTCGGCGCGCACTCGAATATCATCGCGCTGGTCATGCACTTCATTGCGGGCGCCGACGCACCGACGCAAATTTTGCAAATGCTACCCGGAGCGGATGGCGGTGCCGACGTAACGGAGATCTACCTGAATCGTGGCGAGCAAATTTCGGCCGGCAGCGTCGGGGTAACGTACGGCGACGAACTACTGATTGGCTCGATCACCGCGCGCAAGATCCTGATCTGCGAGATGGATGGCGCCTGATGACCGCGTCGGGTTATTGAACGCAGGCCACACAGGTGTAGTACGCCAGCGCGGCCTCATCGATCACGACATCGACCCCTTCGCGCAATTCGGCCCGAATGCCGTTCAACAGTGCCTGATCGCCCTGCTGCCCGAGCATTGCCCGCACGCGCGGCCGGACTTCGTCGAATGGCGGCACTCCGGCATCCTGACGGTCGATGACGCGCATCAGGGCATACCCGATCTGCATTTTAACGGGCTCGCTGAGCTTGCCGGAAGCGAGTCCGAATGCGACTGCTTCGAATTCCGCAGCATGCTCCCGCCGCTGCAGCCAGATCGAATCGATCCTGATTTTCTCGTCAGCATGGCGCAGCCGGTAGTCGGATAAATCGTTCTGCTCGATCAATTCCGCCCTGGCGCTTTCGGCCCGGTCCCGCGACTCGAAAAAGATTCGCTCGACCCGGATTCGTTCAGGCGTCGCGAATAGCTGCGGATGATCTTCGTAGTAACGTCGCATCTCCTCTTCGCTCGGTGGCGCCCGCTGTTTTCTTCGATGCCTGACATAGGCTGCCGTCAGCTCGACGTCCTTCGGCAAGTCGCTCGCGGTACCGAGGCTCAGGCGCCGCGCCGCATCCGCGGCCAGCCGGCCATCGATCAGCAAATCGACCAACACGCGCTTGCCGGGCTCGGTCAGGTATTCGAGTTGCTCTGTCCTCGGCATCTCGAGCAATGCGGTCGTCAGGTCATCCGCCGTCAGCGCCTCGCCGTCGATCGTTGCAATGGCAACCGCGGTTTGTTCGTCGCGCCCGCAACCGGCCGCGAGGAACAGCGCCGCCGCGAGGAAGCAGGTCAGAAGTCGATTCATCGTCACACCATGGGCCATCGCGTCGAATGAAAACCGGGGATCCGGCATCGGCCGGATCCCCGTCAAAGTATCGCTTTCTCAAGCGGTGCCTATCTAGTTGTTATTCGCTCCTTCCGCGATCCATGCTCGTTGTTTCGCACGAACCGTGTCGTTCAGGCGTTCGCCACCGACATCGTTCGAGTGGAAGCGCGGCGGATCCGTTGCAATCACGATCGGGCTGTTCTCGGGATCGCCCGGGATGACGATCAACTGCGTCGGATCGGACGTCGAGACGCTGTTCATGATCCCGTCATAACTCGTCAGGTCGATGCCTGCGCCCTGCGGCGAGTCGGGGAAGTGGCAGACTTTGCCGCAGAAGGCGGTATGCGCCGGCAGGATGTCGCAGTTATAGGAGGCCGTGACGCCGTCCGGGTATTCAGGCGTAATCGTGATGGTCTCTTCGGCGACGAGCCCGTCGCTGTCGATGACGCTCGAGATCGCGCTGTAAGAACCCGGGCACGCATACGTCGACTGCGGATTCGGCAGGATACTGTTCTTGCCGTCGCCGAAATCCCAGTAGTACGAGATGACGCTGCCGTCCGGGTCGACCGCGTTGGCCATGAAGTCGACCGTCAGCGGATACGGTCCGCTGGTCGGCGTCGCGGTGGCCGTCAGATCGGGCGGCAGCAGGTTGCCGAGCAACTCGTCGAGCGTAGCCGCGAGACGAATGCTGACAGCGTAGGGAACCGCCTGGTCATCGCAGGCAACGATGAGATCGTTATCCGGGTTGCCACCGGCGCAGCCGTCGATGCGTTTGATCACTTGATTCACAAGCCTCAGTTTGGCCTGCTTTTCTTGACCCTCGTCGCGGAGAATATCCATGATCGCGTCGACCCGGTCTTTCAGCTTCTGCTTGTCCTCCGCCTCCATGAATGCGCTTACCGGCAGATCGCCGATGACTTTCTTCAACCCCTTCGCCTGCGCGAAGTCGCTCGGCGTGTAGATTTCGCCGATCGGGAAGAAGATCGGAGCACCCGCGGACGAGAGTCCGATGCCGCCGGCCGCAACGATGCGACCGTCGGGAATCAGGGCGCCGGTGTTGTAACCGGTGGTGCGCGGGAACTGCACCGAGCCGGCCAGGCGGAACTCGTCCTTATTCGGGTAGTACACCGACGTATCCGGTAAGACCTGGATGAACTCGTTGCCGCCGGTCGGGGTCACGACCGTGCCGTCATACAGGCGCACGCCCAGCAGGTCGACCTTGCCGTGAATCGGCAGGCCGGAAACAGGCGTCAGGCTGTAGTCGGCCGGATCGAAGATCTCCGATGCATTCGTGACGTCGTTGCCGTCCCAGGAATAGG
>JBLYYV010000390.1:0-3661 GCA_048550095.1 Gammaproteobacteria bacterium | reverse complement strand
GGCGGCCTGCAGGTCGCGAAGTGAATCACCGACGACAAACACGCCGTCGAGCGTTGTGTCGAAGTAGCGCGCGAGCTTTGTCAGCAGGCCCGGCATGGGCTTGCGGCAACGGCAGCCGCCGTCGGGGCCGTGCGGGCAGACCACAATGCGAGCGACGGTGCCGCCCTCGGCAGCAACGAGGCGCCGGAGCTTACGGTGCATCGCGTTCAATGCGGCGCGGTCGAGAAGGCCGCGCGCGAGTCCGGACTGGTTGCTGGCGACCGTCACCGTGTACCCGGCACGGCTGAGCTTTGCTATCGCGGCAATACTGCCCGGCAGCGGAATCCACTCGGCCGCCGACTTTACGAAGTCGGCCGAGTCCTGGTTGATCACGCCATCGCGATCGAGAACCAGGAGCCCCTTTGCGCCAAGCCGCCTCGGCATATCAGCCTATGGAAAGCCGCGAAATGTCGGCAACATCCAGGAACAGTGCGCGAAGTTCGCCTAACAGCGCCAAACGGTTGTTTCGTACCGCATCGTCTTCAGCCATGACCATGACGTCGTCGAAAAATCGATCCACCGGGTCCCGCAAGTCGGCGAGCTCGTTGAGGATCTCCGCATATCGGCGCTGTTCGAGCATTGGTGCGACCTTTTCGCGGGAGTTCTCGAGGGCGCTGTGCAACGACTGCTCGGCGTCGTGCTCGAACAGCTTGGTCGACACGGCGAGCCCCTCAGGATCACCGGCCTTGCGCAGGATATTCGCGATGCGCTTGTTGGCGGCCGCGAGGCTCTCTGCCTGATCGAGACGGGCGAAGGTCTGGACCGCGGCGAGCCGGCGATCGAAGTCAACCAGCGATGCTGGCTGGCGAACCATCACGGCCTCAAAGGTTTCAACGCCCAGCCCGGAGTCCCGGTCGAGAAAATAGCGCCGCATGCGATCGGTAATGAATGCGTAAAGCTCCGCAAGGAGCTCGTCCGCCGGGAGCTTGCCGGCGGGCTGCTCCGCAACCGCTTTCTCGAGCATAGCGGTCAGGTCGACGTCGATGCCGCGTTCAACAAGAATGCGCACGATGCCGAGGGCGGCCCGCCGCAACCCGAACGGATCGCGGTTGCCTGTCGGCTTCTTGCCGATTGAGAAAACGCCGGCGAGCGTATCGACCTTGTCGGCGATGGCGAGAATCTGGCCCGCCTGTGAAGCCGGCAGCTCGTCGCCGGCAAAGCGCGGTTGGTAGTGTTCGGCAATGGCGTCGGCAACCGCCTCGGGCTCGTTGTCGGACAATGCGTAGTAGCGCCCCATCGTTCCCTGCAAGTCCGGAAACTCTCCGACCATGCCCGTCACCAGGTCGCACTTGGCGAGCGCCGCCGCGCGCTCGACGAGGGAAACATCGGCGTCGAGATCCTTGGCAAGCCAGGCAGCAAGACGCCCAATCCTCTGGCTCTTGTCGAAAACACTGCCGAGGCCCTGCTGGTATACAACGTCACGCAGGGTCTCCTGGCGATCGTCCAGGGATTTCTTGCGATCGTTGTCCCAGAAGAACGCGGCGTCAGCAAGGCGCGGTCGAATCACGCGTTCGTTGCCTTCGATGACTTGCTCGGGGTCTTTGCTTTCGAGGTTGGCAACCGTCACGAAGTGCGGCAATAAATTGTCGTCGTCGTCGGCAACCGGAAAGTAGCGTTGATGTCCGGTCAGCGTGGAAACCACGACCTCCCGGGGAAGCTCGAGGAACAGCTCGTCGAACGCGCCAACAATCGGGACGGGCCACTCCACGAGCGCGGCAACTTCGTCGTACAACTCTTCGCCATTGACGATTCTTCCGCCAACCTGCTCGGCAGCCGAATTAACGCCGTCACTGACCATCTGACGCCGGCGCGCGAAATCTGCGATGACGTAACCTTCTTTCTCGAGTGTGTCCAGATAGTCGTCTGGCGCCGCAATCGAAATCGGGCCCGACGAATGAAAGCGATGGCCCCGGGATTCGCGCCCGGCAGCAATGTTCATGACAGACGCGTCGATGACGTCTTCACCGTGCAGCAGCACGATCCAGTGAACCGGGCGAACAAACTCGGCGTCGCCCGCGCCCCAGCGCATGCGGCGTGGAATCGGTAGCGATCCCAGCGACCGCTCGACAATCTCCGGCAGCAGTTCCGCAGCGGTCTTGCCTTTCTCGACGGCATGAAACACCAGCCATTCGCCCTTCTTGGTTTCGACACGATCGAGCGCCTCGATCGTTGTCCCGCATTTCGCCGCGAAAGCAGAGGCCGCCGGCGTTGGGTTGCCGTCAGCATCGAAAGCAATTCTTACGGGCGGGCCTTTCTGTTCGACCCTCCGGTCATCCTGCGTCTGTGCGAGCTTTTCGACCTTGACGGTGAGGCGCCGCGGGCTCGCGTAGCTCTGCACATCGCCATGCGACAGGCGCGCGTCGTCGATGCTGGCTTCCAGGTTGGCGCCGAACGCATCCATCAGGGAGCGCAACGCCTTTGGTGGCAGCTCCTCGGTGCCGATCTCCACGAGAAAGTCGTCGGCCTTGCTCATGACGACGCCCCCTGTGCAACCGACTCGACCATCGGGAAGCCTAGCGCTTCACGACTTGCGTAATACGCATCGCAAATTGATCGTGACATTGTTCGTACGCGCAAGATGAATCGTTGTCGCTCAGTTACAGAAATGGCCTGTCGCGCATCGAGCAGGTTGAACGTGTGCGATGCGGTCAGCATCTGCTCATAGGCCGGTAGCGCAAGGCCGAGCTCGATCAACCGCTCACATTCGTGTTCGGCATGGTCGAACGCGCCGAACAGCGTATCGATATCTGCTTCTTCAAAATTGAAGCGCGATTGTTCAACTTCGTTCTGATGATAGACGTCGCCGTAGGTAATGCGACCGAGTGGTCCGTCGGTCCAGACGAGATCGAAAATGCTGTGTACGTTCTGCAGATACATGGCCAGTCGTTCGAGGCCATAGGTAATCTCTCCCGTCACGGGCCGACACTCGAGTCCGCCGACCTGTTGGAAATACGTGAACTGGGTGACCTCCATCCCGTTCAACCAGACCTCCCAGCCGAGACCCCAGGCGCCCAGTGTCGGCGACTCCCAGTTGTCTTCGACGAAGCGGATGTCGTGCACGGTCGGATCAATGCCGATGGCCTCGAGCGAGCCCAGGTACATCTCCTGAATATCGTCGGGCGACGGTTTGAGCACGACCTGGTACTGGTAATAGTGCTGCAGGCGGAACGGGTTATCGCCGTAGCGGCCGTCGGTCGGCCGACGACTGGGCTGGACGTAAGCCGCGGACCAGGGCTCCGGGCCGACGGCGCGCAGGAACGTTGCCGGGTGGAACGTACCTGCACCCATTTCCATGTCGTAGGGCTGCATGATGACGCAGCCGCGCTCTGCCCAATATTGTTGAAGCTTGAGGATCAGGTCCTGGAAGCTCAGCGCCGTGGGCGATATGTCCGTATTCATCAGGTGATTCGAGTGGTGGTAAAGGCGCGCAGTATAACGAGTTTTGACCATGGATGGTCTTATGCCGAGATGTGCGAGAGCTGCGTTAGGGTACTTGGAGCGGCCTCATTGACACGGAGGTCAGCCGCCAGGGAACAAGACCTCCGCACACGCCTCGCGTGTTTTGTTCTTGGCACGTAGTTTGATCCCTGTGCCAGCTCGGCTATGGATGCGGAGGCCTTGT
>JBLYYV010000389.1:0-8384 GCA_048550095.1 Gammaproteobacteria bacterium | reverse complement strand
GTGATCTCGTCCAGCACGGTATCCGTCAGCAAGTCGTGGCTGGCGAAGCACGACTTGTCGTCGCGCCAGAGCCGGTCGATAGCCGACTCGGTGCGCTTCATTGCATCGTGCAGCGATTGCGTATCATCCGCACACGACAGTTGATCGCACAATGCGAGCAGGTCTTTGGTTCCGCGATGCAGGATCGCGATCAGGCCGATGTCGAGCACCTTGTACGGGCAGTGCGCGTAGATATGATCGCTGTCGAACCCAGAGCCCTTGTAGAAATCGACGAGGTACAGGTAGCGGTCATATTGCTCGTGCGTCGGCCGCTGCTCCGACTCGACGAGATGCAGGTCGCGGCGTTCGTAGTGATAGTCGACCGGCGGCACGTTCATCAATGCCTCGTCCCACGCCGGGCTATTGTCCATGCCCGATTCCCACGGGTGATAGCTGCAGACGAACCCGGTGCCGTCCGGGTCGCGTTCGCGATACCACCAATCGTGGTACGCGATCAGCTTCGGCAGGATCGCTACGACCTTGTCGGTTGCGAGCGAGTGGTTGTTCGCCCTCTCGAGCATGGCGCGAATCGTCGTCGCCCAGACGGCAGGCTGCGAGATGGCGGAAGACGGCAGCTCGCGACCGCTGCCCCAGACTTCGGGTCCGGGGAAATAGGTGCCGGACTCGCCGTGAAACAGGATGTGCGGCACCATGCCGTTCTCCCATTGGCCGCTGAACATCGTCTCGACCTCGGCCCACGCGCGTTCCTCGTCGATCCGCATCCAGCCGAGCGCCGTGATAGCGGAATCCCAGCTCCATTGGAACGGATACAGGCCATCGGTCGGCACGGTGTGGCCACCGCGATCGTTCTTGCGCAGGATGGCGACGGCGGCGTCGCGTTCGGCCGGCTGGAGGCGTTGGGAGTCCATGGTTCCGACAGTTTACGCCAGGACTTGATGGCCGGCACGCGCGGAGACGATGTCTAGGATTCGCCTCGGCTCACCGTTGCAAATTCGCCGGTGCGGAATAAACCGGTCTTGCCCTCAGCGGTGTCCTGAACTTCCGCAACCACCACACGATTGCGGCCGCGTTGCTTGGCGTTGTAGAGGGCTTCGTCGGCCATTTGCAGAAGGCCTTGCGCGCTGCGGTCGGTCTGGTTCGGGAACGCGTGGGCAAGCCCGGCACTGATCGTTACCGTTCGCGCCGTCGAGGATTCGCGATGCTCGATGTTCAATAACTGCACCTGTTCGCGGGCACTCTCGATCAGTCGCTGACCATCCGCCAGCGTACAACCCTTCAACAGGATCACGAATTCTTCACCGCCATAGCGCGCGGTCAGGTCTCCTGATCGGCTGCACGTCGTTTCGATCGCTTCGGCCACCCGCCGCAGGCAGCGATCGCCGGCCTGGTGCCCGTAGGCGTCGTTGTAGGCCTTGAAGCAATCGACGTCAACGAGCGCGACGAGCAAAGGTTCATTCTCCAGTTTGCATTGCGTCCACGCGCTCTCGTACTTCTCGTCGAAGGCCTTCCGATTGGCGATTCCGGTCAACGGGTCATGCGATGCGATGAACTTGAGCTGCTTTGCTTCGAGCCAGCTCTCGCGGCGCGAATACTCGAGATTGTAGAGGCCAACGGCGCCGATCACGGTGGTAAAGGTCATGAACATGCCGTTGTAAAAAATCGCCACGCCGGGTACCTGTGAAGCGAAGGCGATGAAGAAGAAGGTCAGCGTCACCATGCTGACGGCCAGTGTTGCCGGCCAGAAACGCAATCCGAGAAAGAAATACATGAAGAACGAGCCGACGATCTGCCCGGTTGTCGCCGTCCCGACACCCTGCAATTCCGCCATCGAAGAGAACACGAAAGATCCGCCCGACACGACGACGCCGACGAGAACGCCGAGCAGCGTCAGAAAGCGATGGCCGTCGGTGAAGCAGGTTGCCGCGAACATCACCATCAGCAGGGTTTGATTGATCACCGTCCGCTGCAGTACGGATGCGTCGCTGAACCCCAGGCCGTTGTTCAGATAGTCGAACATTGCGATGGCACAGCCGAACGCGAAACCGATCAAGAGCATGACGCGCAGCTGCCCGATTCCGGCCAGGGATTGCTCGATGCGGAATTCTCTCTCGAGCCGGTCGAAGAATCCCAGGCGGCCGAAACCCGCCTCGAGCTGGCGGGCATAGATCGATTTCTTCCGGTTATCGTTCGTCGCTGACATTCGTGCGTTCTGTCGTGCGTCCGGCTGCCTTGACTGGTATTCGCGTCCTCGTCTGCGTTGGTTGCCGCCGCGGACCAACCTGCAGTACGGACATGCCTTACAGGGATATCGGCCGTTCGCCGAGAAACTTGAGAGCAATTATCGTTTGGGCTTGAGCCCGCGCGGCCGCGGGCCACCGCTCAACGGTTGGCGAGGATCGATTCCATCGAGTCGAACATCGCCTGGGCGATGTACGGACGATAACGCGGCCCGGCCGGCACGCCGAGGTAGTGGATGTTCGTCTCTTCGATGCGGAAGTGCTTGGTGTACGGCTCGTCCCACTTTTCCCTCGGGTAGTCGACGACATCGTAGACGTCGTACCCCGGAAAGTTCTCGTAGTTCACCATCGCGTGGTAGAACAACGTGTCGGTGTTCTCGCTGTAGAACTCGATCGGCAGATTCAGCACATAGTCGTAACCGGCCTCGATGCCCTCACGATAAGCGCGATGCGTGCTGAGAGATTCCTCGTCCGGGTCCCAGTAATGATCGGCGAAGTGATCCTGGCTGACGATGACCTCGGTCTTGCCGAAGTCGTAGGTCGCCAGCAGTGCTTCGGTTTCGGCCACCAATGGTTCGCTGTAGGCCGGTGCGAGTTTTAACCACGATTCGTTCGGGAACAGGCGCCACGGCATGCCGTGGGTCGACCAGACCATCTTGACCGAAGACCCGGCCGGCAGCGTGTCGAGCTTATCTTTCAACATCAGCAGGTAGCCGTCGCGCATCGGTTTGAACTGACTCATCGGCGGCGCGATGATGACCTTGATCTCACGGCCGTTCTGCGCCTCCCACTCATGAATCATCTCGACGCTGTGCAGAAAGCCGTTGTGGAAATCTTCGTAGTCCGAGTAGACCGCCATCGGCGACATCAGCACGACGGTCTCGACGCCGCTGTCGAGAAGCTCTAACAGCGAATTGCGCCACTCGAAAGGACTCATCGTGTCGGCCTCGCGCACTTCGACGTCCGGGTGCGCGGCTCGCAGTTGGTCGAATGCGAGGTCGAAAATCTGTCGCTTCTGCCACGGCGCCGGGATCTTGCCGCCCTCGATGCCCCGCCCGTAGTACCACAGGCGCGCATAACTCATGGTCTTGCCGGCCGCTGTCGGGATACCGTCCTGGCGCCCGGGATACAGGAAATGCCCCGTGCCAAGATGAATCGATTCCGGCGGTTCCAGCCACTCGACTTCGCCGTTGCGGTATTTCTCGATGTACGGCACGCCATCCATGTTGCGCTCGTTGCCGAAGCGGTCGACGAGATTTTCGGGTTCAAAGTCGACGGTCGAGTAATCGTGCTGCGGGTCCATCAGCACGACGCCGCGATCCGCCATCGCCAGGTTGCGCACCGGCCACGGGATGATGTTGTGCGCGATGTGCTGGTAGATGTTGTACCACCACGTTGGATCGTAATCCTCTCGCGTCGACAGGCCGATGATGAAGACGGCCGTCCTGCCTTCCGGCACCGCGTCCTGATTTTGCCAGTATGAATACAGGTCGAGCGACGGCGGCCGATTCTTGTATTTAATGAGCCCGTATCCGCCGGCGAATACCGCGACGAGCAGTGCCGCGATGATCAGTAACGCTTTCTTCATGATGCCGATATTTTACTCGCTCGCAGGCGCCGATTCCCCGCTGGGCTCCAGCAGCTCGAATTTGACGCCAGCGTGCGCCTCGAGCCGGTCGATCAGCCGCTCGCCGAATACCGTCGCGGGTGTCCAGAAACCGCCGGCCCGGTCCGAGCCGGCGATGTCGAGCGCCAGGCAGGCGCCGACCTCGCCGAGCATCTTCGCCGTCGAGCCATAACCCGGATCCATGTCGCCAGTGACCTTTACGCGTAGCTGCTCGCCGGAGGCCGTCTCGCCCACGAAGCGGAGGTCGAAGAACCCTTGCGCCCGGGCTTCCTCGCTCGGGCCGGTCCCGGGCGCCGGGACGAGTTTGCCGAGGGCCCGACGCGTCGGCCCAAACGCGGCCGCGAAGCCGAATCCGGCGAGGGCCGCGGTGAGGCCGAGTGCGGTCATCCGGCCCTTAAATCCGGCGCCGGTCAGCACCGCTTCGTCATAGCGAAACGTATCGCCATAAGCGTTTCCCGACAGCGCATTCGACCGATGCACGACGCGCGTATTGATCGGCTCCATCACGAATGGCGCGCTCCAGCGGCCGAAGTCGGCATCGTATTCCGGCGATCGCGTCTTCCGCTGGCGGGCAGTGAATCCATGGTCGTCAGGACACAGGCAGTAGGGGCTCGCGAGTTGACGGCGCAGGGCAGGGTCGCCGGCCAGGTCCTCGAATACTTTCATGATGCTCGCGACCGTCCCGCCCGAAAAGCCACCCCGCATCGCTTTGACGCGCATCTTGATTCGCGTGCATCGCTCACCGAATTTTTCACGCGCTTGTTGCTGCAGGAAGAACACGCCGAGATCGGACGGAATCGAGTCGAACCCGCAGCAATGGACCAGGCGCGCGCCCGATTCGCGCGCCGCATGCTCGTAGGTCGCGATCATGCGACGAATCCACTGGAACTCCGCCGTCAGGTCGCAATAGTCGGTGCCGGACCCGGCGCACGCGCGAATCAGCGGCTCGCCGTGCGACGCGTAAGGTCCAACGGTCGAGATAACAACGCGTGTGTGCGCGCACATCGTGCTTAGCGCTGCCTCGTCGGCCGCATCGGCGACCAGCAGCTCGAGTCCCGTTGCTGATTTCCCGAGCGATCTTCGTACCGACTCCAGTCGCTCGCGTGAACGCCCGGCCGCGGCCCAGCGGAGTTCGCCGCCCACGCCGTGTCGCTCCATCAAGTGCTTGCAGAGTATCCGGCCGACGAAACTGGTCGCGCCGAACACGACGATGTCGAAATTCGGTTCAGTCATCGTGTCAGACTCCGGCGACTAGAGCAGCGGGACGGGATCCAGCACCCAGCCCTTGTCCGACCTGCGAGCGGGCGATGGAATCGCGTAGGCGACGTCTCCGGCCGTATCGCGCAGCGCCCTCATGTCGATGCGCCAGCCGCGCTGTTCCCAGCTCTTGAGGTGTTCCCGGTAGGCGCCGATGCACTCGTCGCCGACGATCAGGATTTCTTTGGTTGACGACTCCGGCGTGCGCACCGGGTTCAGCTCCTGGACGATGCGAATGTCTTCTTCGGCGATCGACAGGTTAATCTTCGTCAGGTAGTCATCCTTGTCCGGCTCCATCATGCAGTTGCGCATGTTGATGAAGTAGATGCGCGTGTGACTCGCATCGATCGGCTGCTCGAAGAAGTACTGCACGAACGTATTCTCGGCCGACAGGTTGATTTCGGTGATCAGGGTGTTCACGCCGTGATGCGACGTCGTCGCGCCGAACGCGTCCGGCGCGTCGTCGTTGCGCAGATGCGTCAGCTTCGTCTTGGCGGCTTTCGGCGGTAATGCGCCGACGGATACGTCGGTTCGCCAGTCGCTCTTCGTGACCTTGACCGTCTCCGGCCGGAATTTCACATTCCCCTGCAGTTCATGCACGAACTCGTTGTGCGACGGGTCGAGCCCGTTCTCGATCGAGCGCTCGAAATACGCGTTGACCTCGAACGTGACCGGTCCCGTCGCGCGCCAGCCGGGCTGGTCCCATTCAGCGATCTCGAGTAAAGGCGGACGCTCCGCCTCGGGCGCATCGCCGAGGAACGCAAACACGATGCCGTAGCGCTCGATGACCGGGTAGCTGTCTACCTTCGCGCGGCCCGGAATCTTGCCGTCTTCGCCGAGTACCGGGATGTGCCGGCAGATACCGTCGCCATCGAATTGCCAGCCGTGATACGGGCAGGCCACGCGGTCGCCCGCGACCTTGCCCTTGCCGAGCGAGCCGCCGCGATGCACGCAGGTATCGGCGAGGACATGCGGATCGTTATCGCTGTCGCGGAACGCTACGAACCGCAGGCCGAGGATCTCCGCGCGCAACGGCGCTTCGTTCGTCAGATCGTCGGCAAGACACACCGGGTACCAGAAGTTGATATACATGGGCTGAAATTTTTCTAGCAGTCGTCAGTTCGTCACTGTCAGAGAGTCTACCAGCGCCGTCGTGTGGCGGCCTAGGGTCGGTGCGGGAGCGGGCAGTCGGAACGTCATGATCCGGTTCCGGAACGACCAAAGATCCATGCCGCGTGGGTGGTAGAGTAGTCGATCGGCGACGATTGATAAGGAACAACAATGGAATACCACAACGTTCTGACGGGTCAGCGCGCGCTGGTCACCGGTGCGAATTCGGGTATCGGCGCGGGCATTGCGCGCTCGCTGGCGATGGCCGGCGCGAAGGTCGCGATCAACTACATCGTCGACGAGGACGCCGCGCACGCGATGGTGCAGGAGATCGCGATGACCGGCGGCGAGGCGATGGCCATTCGGGCGGACGTCAGCAAGGAAGACGAAGTCCGGGACATGTTTCGGCAGGCATGCGCGCAATGGGGCAGCGTCGACATCCTGGTCGCGAACGCCGGTATCCAGCGCGACGCGCCATTCCTCGAGATGACCCTCGAGCAATGGAATAAAGTCATGGACGTGAACCTGACCGGCCAGTTCCTGTGCGCGCGGGAGGCGGCGCGGGAGTTCGTACGGCGCGGCGTCGTGCCGGAGTTGTCGTGCGCGGCGGGCAAGATCATCTGCATCTCTTCGGTACACGAAGTCATTCCGTGGGCGGGCCACGTGAACTACGCGGCATCGAAGGGCGGGGTGAATCTGTTCATGCAGAGCATCGCGCAGGAGCTCGCGCATCTGAAGATCCGGGTCAACGGCATCGCACCAGGCGCGATACGGACGCCGATCAATCGAGCGGCGTGGGAGACGCCCGAGGCCGAGGCCGACCTGCTCCGGCTGATCCCGTACGAGCGCGTCGGCGACCCGGCCGATATCGCCCACGCGGCGGTCTGGCTTGCATCGGACCAATCGGACTACGTCACGGGTACGTCGATGTTCGTCGACGGCGGCATGACGCTGTATCCGGGATTCCGCGAAGGTGGCTGACAGCGCCGAACGAAAACGCATGGCCGAGCAGGCCCGCGGCGAGGCCGACTGGCGCCTGTGGGGCCCGTACCTGGCCGAGCGCGCATGGGGCACGGTGCGCGAGGACTACAGCCCCGACGGCGAGGCATGGGACTACTTCGATCACGAGCAGTCCCGCTCGCGTGCCTATCGGTGGAACGAGGACGGCATGGCCGGCATCAGCGACGAGCGGCAGCGCCTGTGTTTTTCGCTCGCGCTGTGGAATGGTCGCGATCCGATCCTGAAGGAGCGTGCGTTCGGCCTGACCGGCCGCCAGGGAAACCGGGGCGAGGACGTCAAGGAGTACTTCTTTTACCAGGATGCGACGCCGAGTCACAGCTACCTGCGCTACCTGTACAAATACCCGCAGGCGGAGTATCCGTACCAGCGGCTCGTTGACGAGAACGCCAGGCTGACGCGCCACGAGCGCTCGTTCAACCTGCTCGACACCGGCGTATTCGATGAGGGTCGTTACTGGGATGTCACGGTGACGTACGCGAAAGACGGGCCGGACAAGATTCATGTAACGATCGTCGCGAGGAACCTGGGCCCCGATGCGGCGGAGATACATCTGTTGCCGCAGTTGTGGTTCCGCAATACCTGGTCGTGGGACGATCCGCAGCCGCCGAAACCGGGCATGCAATATATAGAGGCCCCGGAAGGTGCGGCATGGGCCGTGCGCGCGCAACACGAATCACTGGGCACATACCACTTATACGGCGAGACGCCGGCCGAACTCTTGTTCACCGATAACGAGACCGATCAACGAGTGCTCGGCGGCGAGAATGCGAACCCGTATGTGAAGAACGCATTTCATCGCCGCGTCGTCGATGCCGACACGCAGGCCGTCAACCCGGACCAGGCCGGCACGAAATTCGCGGCCTGGCATACCCAGAGCGTGGCGCCCGGTCAGGCCGTCACGCTGCAGCTGGTGTTGTCGGCCGCGCCGCTCGAGCGGCCGTTCGACAAGCATGGTGCGATCACCGCCGCGCGACGGTCGGAGGCCGACGTGTTCTACGACGAACTGTTGCCGGCGGCTTCGCCCGAAGATCATCGCATCCTGCGGCAGGCACTCGGTGGGATGGTCTGGTCGAAGCAGTTCTATCACTATGACGTGCAGCGCTGGCTCGATGGTGACACACCGCCGCCGCCGG
>JBLYYV010000388.1:0-3837 GCA_048550095.1 Gammaproteobacteria bacterium | reverse complement strand
TTCATCTATCGCCGTCCTCTGTCGGCAGCGCGCACCGATCAGACCTTGCTCGTCACGGCGCCTTCGGATGCCGAGCTGACGAGCGCGGCGTACTTGCGGAGCGTGCCGGGGCCTTCCGTCGATACCGGCGCGGTCCAGTTCGAACGTCGACGCGCCAGTTCGTCATCCGAAACGTCCATCGAAATCGTGCGCTGTTCGGCGTCGATCGTGATGCGATCGCCGTCCTCGATCAGGCCGATCGGTCCCCCGACCGCCGCCTCCGGGGTGACGTGGCCGACGACGAATCCGTGGCTGCCGCCCGAGAACCGGCCGTCGGTAATGAGCGCGACCTGGTCGCCGAGACCCTTGCCCATGATGGCGGCCGTCGGGCTCAGCATCTCGCGCATGCCGGGACCGCCTTTCGGCCCTTCATAGCGCAGGACCATGACATCACCGGCGACGATCGTTCCGTCGAGGATGGCCTGCAGCGCCGTCTCCTCCGACGAAAAGCAGCGCGCCGTGCCGCTGAAGCTCAGGCCTTCCTTGCCGCTGATCTTGGCAACGGCACCTTCCGGGGCAACGTTTCCATATAAAACAACGAGATGACTCGTTTTCTTAATAGGATTGTCGAAGTCATGAACGATCACCTGATCGTCGGGATATGACTCGACGTCGGCGAGATTCTCGGCCAGCGTCTTGCCGGTCACGGTCAGGCAATCGCCGTGCAGCAAGCCCGCGTCCAAGAGCTGCTTCATCAGCGGCTGCAACCCGCCGATCGCGATCAGCTCGGACATCGCATACTTGCCGCTGGGCCGCAGGTCCGCAAGAACCGGCACGCGTGCGCCGATCCGGGTGAAGTCGTCCAGCTCGAGCGGTACGCCGGCCTCATAGGCCATCGCCAGCAGGTGCAGGACGGCGTTCGTCGACCCGCCGACGGCAATGACGACCGTTATCGCGTTTTCGAACGCTTCGCGCGTCAGGATGTCGGACGGCCGGATGCCGCGCCGAATGAGTTCGACCACGGCGGCGCCGGCCCGCCGGCAGTCATCCTGCTTCTGCTCGGAAATTGCATCCTGTGCCGAGCTGTTGGGCAGGCTCAGGCCCAGTGCTTCGATTGCAGACGCCATCGTGTTGGCGGTGTACATCCCGCCGCAGGAGCCGGGCCCGGGAATGGACGTGCGCTCGACTTCCAACAGCTGTTCTTCGGACACCTTGCCCGCGGCGACGCCACCGACCGCCTCGAACACGGACACGATGTCGCGCCGTTCTTCACCGGGCTGGATCGTGCCGCCGTAGACGAACACGGCCGGCCGATTCAGGCGCGCGATCGCCATCGCACAGGCCGGCATATTCTTGTCGCAGCCGCCGATGGCAACGAATCCGTCAAAACCTTCACCGGCGACGACGGTCTCGATCGAATCGGCGATCACCTCGCGGGATACCAGTGAGTACCGCATGCCGGGCGTCCCCATCGAGATACCGTCGGATACCGTAATCGTATTGAACTGCACCGCCTTCCCGCCGGCCTCGTTCGCGCCGGCCGCGGCCTGATCGGCTAACTTGTCGATGTGCATGTTGCAGGGCGTGACCATGCTCCACGTCGAGGCGATGCCGATCTGGTTCTTGGTGAAATCCTCGTCGGTAAATCCGACGGCGCGGAGCATCGCGCGGCTCGGCGCCTGTTCGACGCCATCGACCATGACGCTCGAATAGCGTCGCTCGTTGTTTTCTGGATCCTTGCTGGACATCGTCGTCGTTACCTTTGTTCCGTTCGTGGCCCTACGGCAGCCCCGTGCGCCGGCCAGTGCGGAGCCTAAACGGTTCGACGGTCGGTAACAATCGCTGCGCGGGTCAGGCGGCCACGTGCAGATGCGCTCCGCCGGACCGACGGTCGGGCGAGGGATGCGGAAGGATCCCGTGAACGAACTCCCGGACGCTCAGCGGGCGGTCTTCGCGCCGCCATGCGAGCCCGCGCTGGAGCATGCGCCACTGGCGCTCGTCGAGGCCCGCCGGCCGCAGGACGCGGATCCCGGCTGCCTCTGCCTTGGGCGGAGAATAACGGCCGAACGGGCGCGCACCTGCCAGCATGCGGTACGCCATGACGGCCAGGGCGAAGATGTCGTCCGAGAATTCCGGACGCGCGCCTTCATGCAATTCACAGCTGGCGTACCCCGGGGAGATCGCCGGTCCGGCCGGCAATCCGGGGGTGGCGCCGAAGGCGTAAACCTGGCCGAAATCGAGTAGTTTTACGCGCCCGGCCGTCGTGATGAACACGTTGCCGGGCTTCACGTCTCCGTGCACGATGCCGCGCTCATGCGCATGCATCAGCCCCGCCGCAATTTCCGTCAGTATCGAATAGGCTGCGGGCTCCGGCATGGAACGACTGCCCGTGCGATCGAGGCGAATAGCCAGTGACTCGCCTTCCAGCCATTCCATCGTAATGAAATATCCGGCCGAACAGCGATCCAGCTCGTATACCTTGCGAATGTTCGGGTGGTCGAGGCGGCGCGCATTGCGAACCTCACATTGCAGAGACCGCAATGCCTCCGGCGACCGGCGTAACTGCTCGCTGAGCATCTTGACCGCGACCGTTTCGTCTTCGTACCCGAGTTCTGCGCGCCGGCGGTCGAGGGCCCGGTACAGGACGCCGACGCCGCCCACCGCGACGCGTCTCTGGATCAGGAAACGACCGCGGAGCGTCCGCGACGATTGCCCGTATCCGCGGGCGCTTTCGCCTCGTGGCAGGTTCGCGAGGTCGGCCTGCAGGACGCGGTAGTCTTCGGGCGGCACGTAGTGTGCGGAAAATGCGGCCGCGATTGAGTTACCGATGACTTTGGCTAACTCGCATGCATCGTCGACGCACTCGGCGACGACTTCGCGTAACTGATCCAGGCTGACCGTGCACGCGAGGTAGCCTGCGAATGCGCCCTGAAACGCGTCCAACGCCTTGGTCGGACGCGCCCGGTATGTAGTCTCCGACCGTTGCGGCGGCCGGACAATGATGTGTTGAGACGATGAACCGCCTGCGCTCACTGACATGATTCCTTTATTATTTTTTTGATCAGGAAACAGTGAATGCAGTGTAGCATCGGTTTACATAATTTTCTCCCGGCGCCGCGTGGCCACGGCGGTGGCTGATCAACTCGCGGACAGGACCTTGCCCGGATTCATGATGCCGTGCGGATCGAGCGCCGCTTTGACGGATCGCATCAGGTCGATCTCCACGCCGCCGCGCAGGCGTTCGAGTTCGCCGGTCTTCAGCGTGCCGATGCCGTGCTCCGCGCTGAAACTGCCGCCGAGCTCGGCAGCTATTGAATGGACTTCCCGGCTCACCGGCTCCCAGCGATCGAGGAACTCGTCCGCGCTCATGGCGTCGGGCTGATTCAGGTTGAAATGCAGGTTGCCGTCGCCGAGGTGTCCGAACGCGACGATGTGCACGCCCGGCACGAGACGCGTCACGGTCGTGCGGGCCTCGTCCAGGAAATCAGCGATGCGCGAAACCGGAACCGAGATGTCGTGCTTGATTCCCGCGCCGGCGTTTTTCTGCGCTTCCGAAATACTGTGTCGCAGCCGCCAGAGTTCGTCACGCTGGCTCGAACTGCTCGCGAGCACACCGTCGGTGACTCGGCCGGCATCCATTTCCGCAGCGAGAAAGCCTTCCATCGACGAGTTCGCGTCCTCCCGTGGCGAGCCGAGCTCGAGCAACACGTACCACTCATGCCGACCGGCCAGCGGCTCCCGAACGCCGGGAATGTGCGCGAGCACGAAATCGACGGCGGTTCGGCTGATCAACTCGAACGCGTTCAGTTGATCCCCCAGCGCGATGCGGGCACGACTTTGCAACTCGATCGCTGCCGC
>JBLYYV010000387.1:0-3100 GCA_048550095.1 Gammaproteobacteria bacterium | reverse complement strand
TGTTGATCAGGAGGTCGACCGAGGCGGGCGCGACGGTGCTCGCGAACGCGTCGATAGAGTCACCGTCGGTAACGTCGAAGCCCGTGTGAACGGTGACCGGCAGCGCGTCGAGCGCCGGGCTGGTCTTGCGACTCAGCGCCGTAACCGTAAAGCCGCGGGCGGCGAGCACGCGGCAGAACTCAAGGCCAATCCCGCGATTGGCGCCTGTGATGATCGCGTTGGGCATTGCGGGTCAGTCTCCTCGCATTGTTGTCGCCACTCGACGTATTCGGCGCGTCATGATCCGGGCGACGGGGCCGTCTTCAGCTTTAGCCGGTTTTCTTTTCCCGGCCGCTGCCTTTCTTCGTCTCGAAATCGACGACCCTTGGTTTCGGCGGATCCCACTGGGCGCGGGCCATATCGTTGACGGCTTGCGCCTGCTTGACGATGTATTGGTTGACCTCGCCGACGGCGCCGACGATTCCATCATGCACATGATCGAGAACCAGCCGATGCTTGGTTTTGAGTACGTCGGCTTGTTCTTTTGGCAGGCCGCCGAGCTCTTCCGCGATGTTGATCGGAATCTCTACGATCGTCTGATGGACTTCCTTGATCGTGTCCATGGTGTTCTCGAGTGACCTCTGCGAGAAGTCCATTACGGTGGTGATGCTGTTGACGAAGCCCATGTCGCGTTACCCCCTCCATCGTTGAATCCGAATGCAGCAGCGGCCGGCCCGGCCAAGGATACGATACTCTATGTGGCCATGAAGGAACCAGTCGGCGGCGGCCGAAAAAAGATACTGTACCTGCTGCAGACCGCGCGGCGCATCGGCGTGCTGAACTCGGCCAAGGCGCTGACGGCGCACAACGCCTGCAAGGCCTGCGGTCTGGGCATGGGTGGCCAGCGCGGCGGCATGACGAATGAGCTCGGCGAGTTCCCGTCTGTCTGTAACAAGAGCGTCCAGGCGCAGTCGACGGATATCCAGCCGCCCATCCCGGCCGAGGTCTTCGACCATCCCGTTGCCGACCTTCGCGAGCTGACGGGTCGCGAGCTCGAGCATATGGGCCGGCTCGGGGAGCCGATCTACAAGGCGGCTGACTCCGATCGCTACCGCGTTGTCGACTGGGACTGGGCCATCGCGCACGCGGCAGCGCGCTTCGCAGCGACCGAGGCGCAGCGGACCTTCTTTTATTCCTCGGGTCGGTCGTCCAACGAGGCCGGGTTCGTCCTGCAACTACTCGCGCGTCTCTACGGCACGAACAACGTCAATAACTGTTCCTACTATTGTCACCAGGCGACGAGTGTTGCGCTGGGCGCGACGATCGGCTCGGGCACCGCGACCGTCGAGCTCGACGACCTGTCCGACTGTGACCTGATCTTCGTGATCGGGGCCAACCCCGCATCGAACCACCCGCGCTTTATTCACAAGCTCAAGGCCTGCCGTGACCGCGGCGGCCAGGTGATCGTCATCAATCCCGCGAAGGAGCCCGGGCTGGTGCGATTCGCCGTGCCGAAGAGCGCGAAGTCGATGTTGACCGGCGGCACCTGGATCGCATCGGACTACCTGCAGCCGCGAATCGGCACCGATATCGCCCTGTTGAAGGGGCTTGCGAAGGCTGTCGTCGAGCGGGGCGCGCAAGATTCGGTTTTCATCGAGCGCCACACGCATGAATTCGATGCATTCTTGCAAGACATCGAGGCGGTCAGCTGGGAGTCGATCGTATCCTCGAGCGGCGTGCCGCGGGCAGACATCGAGCGCGTGGCGAAACTGTACGGTGAATCGAAGCGCGCGGTGTTCGCCTGGGGCATGGGCATGACGCACCACACGCACGGCGTCGAGAACATCGAGCAAATCAGCAACCTGGCTTTGTTGCGGGGCATGGTCGGAAAGCGGTATGCCGGACTCCTGCCGTTGCGCGGGCACAGCAACGTTCAGGGGATCGGCACGATCGGCGTAAAGCCGGTATTACCCGACGAGGTATTCGCGCGCATCGAAAGCGAGTTCGGGGTCTCGCTGCCGCGGTCGACCGGCTACGACACGCTGGCGGGATTGCGCGCCGCGAGCGCCGGCGACATCGATGCGGCCATGATCATGGGCGGTAACCTGTACGGCGCGACGCCCGACGCGGCATGGGCCGCCGCCGCGATGGATCGGATCGGATTCAAGTTGTTCCTGACGACAACGCTGAACAAGGGCCACATTCACGGCGTCGACAACAGCGAATCACTGGTCTTGCCGGTGGCCGCCCGCGACGAGGAACTCGAACCGACGACGCAGGAGTCGATGTTCAATTTCGTTCGTCTCAGCGATGGCGGCATCACGCGCCTGGCGAACGTTCGGCCGGAGGTGACGATTTTGTGCGACCTCGCGCAGTCGCTCCTGAAAGAATCCCCGGTCGATTTCTCGAAGTTCAGATCGCATCGCACGATTCGTCAGGCGATCGCAAAGACGGTGCCCGGGATGGAGCAGCTGCAGGACATCGACGTGGCGCGGCGCGAGTTCCACATCAAGGGGCGGCTCATGCACGAGCCCGAGTTCCGCATGCCCCAGGGACGCGCTCGTTTTGTCGTCGCCGACATCCCGGCCGTTGATTCTTCGGGCGAGTATCCGTTTCGCCTGGCGACCGTCCGCAGCGAGGGTCAGTTCAACACGATGATCTACGAGGAACACGATTCGTACCGCGGCACCACGAACCGTTGGTCGGTCCTGATGAATCGCGACGACATGGAACGAATGGGGCTCGCGGACGGCGACGCGGTCGATCTGCACTCGTCGCGCGGTCGCATGGCGGGCGTTGAGGCCCGTTCCTTCGGGGTGCCGCCGGGCAATGCCCTGGCCTATTTCCCGGAGGCGAACGTGCTGATCGGTCACGATTCCGATCCGCGCAGCAAGACGCCGGCGTTCAAGTCGGTCGCGGTCTCGATCGAACCCGGCGCTGCAGGATCGGGCGTGTTGAATCAGCGGGTTTCCGGCTAGTCCGCGCGTCCCCGGATCGTCACGCGAAGTTGACGCTCAGGGTTTCCACCAGCTCAGGATCACGATTCCAAGGATGAATACCCACAGCATGCCGAGGATTGACGTCGCGGCGACGTAGGTACTGCGGATCTCGTCTTCACAAG
>JBLYYV010000386.1:0-5284 GCA_048550095.1 Gammaproteobacteria bacterium | reverse complement strand
CTCGACGCGTTCGATCGGTATGACGGTGTCGCAGTCGCGGGGCATCGGTGCGCCGGTCATGATTTCGATCGCCGCGCCGCGGGGCGGCGCGTCCGCCGGCGCATCGCCCGCAGCGACGATTCCGGTGACGGCAAGTCGCAGCGGCGCATCGGCAGTGGCATCGCTCGTCTCCGCGGCTCGTAGCGCGAATCCATCCATCGCGGCGTTCGCGAAAGCAGGCACATCGAGTCTGCTGGTCACAGGCTCCGCGGTCGCGGCGCTGCCGATGCGGTCCAGAGCCAGCGGAGTCGCTTCGAGCGGCTCGACGTTCGAGTCGATCAGGTTGAGTGCGTCTGCGTAGCTGAGCATGATTCGTCAATTCTAGCCGGATTGATCGGGTCGCGGTTGACGGCGCATTTCGTCCGCTGCTTGCGATGCCGGTAACCCCCATCTAGCATGACGGATTCTCGCGATTCCCATGACAATAATCATGCGAGCGGATTCGCACCATCGGTAGTCTGTATCAATGTCACTTCACTACACGCGATCCAATTACGCAGAGTTCCTCGACGTCAAACGGGCCGGGACCGATTTCGAGGCAACGTTGTGAACGCGACCACCCGGAAAGGGGCATCGGCAATGGCGCCTCGTTCTGTGGCGGGTCGAGACGTCGAGAGCACGGCAGCCGCGCGTTGTGCCTGTTATGCGGCTCTGTCCGCGCTGGTCGCATCTCCGCACGATCTGGATCCGCGACCCGCATTGCGTGAGCGTATCGGACTTGGCTCGGGTATCGAGTATGTGGACCAGCTCGACGCGTTGCTCGACGAGTTCGCGAGCGCGGACCTCGACGAATTGAAGCGCGAATACAGCGGGCTGTTCGAGGTCGGCGATGACGGGCCACCTGCGCCCATTCGCGAGGATCTGCAGACCGGGCAACGCTCCGGAACGCGCGAGGACATCGTGCGGTTCTTCAACTTCTTCAAGTACAAGCTGAGTGAGAAGTACGCGTGGGCGCCCGATCACCTGTCCGTCGAGCTCGAGTTCATGCATTTCCTGTGCTACCGCGAGGCGACTGCCGGCGCCGGCGAGCACGGCGATGTGCTGTCGTATCAGCTGGCGCAGCTCGATTTTTCCACGCGGCACCTGGTCAACTGGGTTCCCCGATTTGCCGAGACCGTGACGAACAGCGCGCCGAACTCGCTTTACGCCCGGGCGCTCGCCGCGGTCGCGGGGTTTGTGCGAAGTGACAACGAGTGGCAGGGCTCGACCGTCGTGGACTCGTTGTCGAATGATCCTGGTGCCGATGAGTCCGATGCCAACGAACATGGGACGAATAGCGCTGAGAAAAATAATTCCGGGGAAGAATCACGCTGAGTCGAATAGCAAGGGGGTGAATGACGCCGGGTAGTCGGCGTCGTCGCTCTGCGGGCTGGCAGCCGCGGGACCGGTGTCGATGGCGATCGGCCTGAAGTAGAATGAGCGTCAAATAAATAACGACCAGCAGCGTGTCAGGAACATGATCTTATGAGTAGCAATGGAAACGGCCCGAGCGCGCCGAACAGTGCCCCGGTCAATACCGTCATCATCGGCGTCGAGAGTCTCGATGCCTCGCTCGAATTTTATGCGGGGACGTTGGGCCTCGAAGTGTCGGAGTCCCGCACGTGGCGAGGTTCCGCTTTCGAGCGCTACTGGCAGGTACCCGCGGGAACCGAGGCGCGATGCGCGTTCCTTGGTCACGGCGCCGATCCCGTCGGTCGAATTCAACTGATGGAATTCAATTCACCCGATCGAAAACTCGTCAGGTCGCCGGATATTCGCCGCGCGAACGGATTGTTCAATCTGAACATCTACGCCAGCGACATCGAAAGAGATTTCGAAAAGCTCAAATCGCAGGGGTTCAATTTCTGGAGCGAACCGGCACACAACAATTTTGGCCCGGCGGTCGGTGAAACGATGGAAGGTGCGTTCGACGGGCCGGATGGCGTCGTTATCAACCTGATCCAGTTGTTGTCGGAAGACCCCAAGACGGTCATCGGGCATATCATCAAATTCATCGATCAATACGGCCGGACACCCACCGGTTTCACGTCTGTCGTGACGACGGCGCACAGTGTTCTCGACATGGAGAAGGCGCTCGAGTTTTATTACGGCCCGCTGAACATGACGTTGTTCATCGAGTCTGTCCTCGAGGGCCCGGTAACGAATCGTGCGCTGTGCCTGCCGGAGGACTGCCGTACGCGGAGCGTGATCGTCCAGGGCGAGCACGAATACGGCAAGATCGCGTTGGCGGTGCCGATGAATTACGAGGTCCCGAACCTGGTGCCCGATGCCGTGCCGCCGAATATCGGTTACCTCGCCCAGTCATTCCAGGTCGCCGATCTCGAGGCAACGTCCAGCGCCTGCGCCAGCGTGGGCGCGGAAGAGTTCTCCGCGCCGATGGAGATCGATCTGCCGGGTCGCGGCGCCTGCCAGTCCATGATCGTCCGCAACCCGGGCAGCGGCGCGCTGCAGGAGCTGTTTCAGGTCCTGTGAGCGCGGACGCGCCGATGAATCCTCTCGCCGGGACGAACCGAACTCTTTGATAATTGTTAGAAATTCCGTTGCCCAGAGGTCATAGAATCAGAATCGTCGAATAAGACCACCCGTTGGCAGGGCATTTCGGGCCAGGCAGCACATCTATGTCGA
Organism: Gammaproteobacteria bacterium; assembly: GCA_048550095.1. Lineage (GTDB taxonomy): Bacteria > Pseudomonadota > Gammaproteobacteria > Steroidobacterales > SMWD01. The sequence continues at coordinate 2,620 of JBLYYV010000386.1, read as the reverse complement.
TGACTGTGCGACGACGGCGACTTCCGCGCCCGTAGCAGGAGATTGAAATGAAACTATCGGTCATTCTTTGGGGTATTCCGCAGGCGATTCGTGCGTGTGCCGCCGTGTATCCCAAGTTTGCGGAGCGCCTGAAGGAACGCGATGCCATCGCGCAATTCCAGCTCAAGGACAAGCCCAGGGGCCGCTGGATTCAGCTCAAGAATGGCAAGATCTCGAGTGGTGCCGGCATTCATGAGAATCCGGATTTCACGATCTTCTTCAAAAACGCAAAGATTGCCGCGAGCTTCCTGACGCCGCCCTTCGACCAGCTCGAGCGCATCCACGCGGCGAAAAACTTTCAGATCACAATGGACGGGCCGGACGATTTGATCGTCTGGTTCATGCATCTCGTCGCCAGTATGGAGTCGTACACCTGGAAGATTGGCACCGACATGGGCAACGGCGTGACGCGTTACACCAACGGTACGAACGGTGGTCCGATCTTCGTCTATGCGAAGGACGGCAAAATTGTTCGCACGACGCCGATGGATCTCGACGACAGCGATCCCGGTTCTTACACGATTGAAGCCCGTGGCAAAACTTTCAAACCGCCGCGCAAAACGACGCTGGCCGCGCATGGTCAGTGCCAGAAGTCCATGGTGTATTCGAAAAACCGGATTCTGAAGCCCATGAAGCGGGTCGACTTCGATCCGCATGGCGATCGCAATATCCAGAATCGTGGCAAGTCGGAATTCGTCGAGATCGAATGGGACGAGGCCATCGAAATCGTGTCCGGTGAGATCAAGCGTTGCAAGGCGGTGGGTCCCGGCGCGATCGCTGTCGCCAACGGTTCGCATCATCAATGGGGCAACCTCGGGCATTACCTCAGCGCCTTCAACCGGTTCTGGAACCTGATCGGCGTGACCAAGCTGATGCACTCGCCCGACAGCTGGGAAGGCTGGTTCTGGGGAGCGCAGCATCACTGGGGCAACAGCATGCGTCTCGGCGCGGCAGAGCCATACGGCACCGTGGAGGATTGCCTGAAGGAAGCCGACATGATCGTATTCTGGTCGAGCGACCCGGATGCGACTTACGGTTTCGAGGGCACGCAACGCCGCCGCTGGGCCAAGGAACTCGGCATCAAGATGGTGCACATCGATCCCTACCTGAACCATACGGCCGCGCATCTGGGCGGTAAATGGATCTCGCCGAAAGCAGGCACCGACCCCGCGCTCGCCCAGGCATTGACGTATGTCTGGATCACCGAGGGCACCTACGACAAGGAGTTCGTCGAGAAACGCACCACCGGCTTCGAGGAATGGAAGGCGCACGTGCTCGGCGAGGACGACGGTATTCCGAAGACGCCCGAGTGGCAGGAGCAAGAGACCGGTGTGCCCGCACGCGACTGCCGCGCATTGGCGCGCGAGTGGGCGAAGAAAAAAACCTATCTCGGTGTCGGCGGCTGGGGATGCGGCCTCGGTGGCGCCTGCCGCGGACCGACGGGTTCTCAGTGGGCCCGCATGATGACCATCCTCGGCGCCATGCAGGGCATGGGCAAGCCGGGTTCCAATTTCGGCAACCTGCAGTTCGGCGCGCCCGTCGACATGAACTTCTATTTTCCCGGTTATGCCGAGGGCAGTATGTCGGGGGACCTGGCCTACAGTGCGCAGTCGACCAACAACTACCAGCGCATGCCGCACATCGTGACCATGAACTCGGTCAAGCAGGTCATACCGCGCATGTGGCTGCCTGAAGCCATCAAGGGCGAACCCAAGCTGGGTTACGTGACCGCAGTCGATTCGGTGATCGGGCAGTTTTTCCCCATCGGTTATCCATCCCCGGGACACGTGCCGGTCGAGATGATCTATAAGTACGGCAGTTCTTCGCTCGGCACGCAGGTGGATTCGAATCGCTGGATCGAGATGTACCAGCACGAGAACCTCAAGTTCGTCGTCAACCAGTCGGTCTGGTGGGAAGGTGAGACGCCGTTTGCCGACGTCGTCCTGCCGGCCTGCACGGTATTCGAACGCTGGGACCTCGGCGAGTGGTACAACGTCGGCCCGGGTTACGTGCATCACATGTACTCGATGAATAACCACCGGGTGATCTCGCTGCAGCACAAGTGCATCGAGCCGCTCGGCGAGTCGAAGTCCGACTACGATATCTTCCTGGCTATCTCCGAGCAGCTCGATCTTGGCGCGGTGTACTCGGAAGGCGGCAACTCCGAACTGGAGTGGTGCAAGCGCGCGTACGAATCATCGGATTGCGCCAAAGACATGTCCTGGCGCGAGTTTTTGAAGAAGGGCTACTACGTGGTGCCACCGGAGCCGGAAGGCTCTCGCGCACCGACCGGCCTGAACTGGTTCTACGAGGGCCGGAAGAAAGACGTGCCGGAACCCTATCCGCTGCCCTCGGATTTCGTGGAGAAGTATGCCGAAGGATTGCAGACGCCGTCCGGAAAATACGAGTTCGTGCCGACGACCCTGAAGCGTTTCGACGACCCCGAGCGCCCGCCGGTGAACAAATACATGCGGACATTCGAGAATGCGGAGAACGAACCGGAGATTGCGGCCAGGTATCCGCTGAAGCTGCTGACGCCGCATTCGCGTTATCCGTTCCACTTGATGGGTGACGACGAGGG
>JBLYYV010000385.1:0-3994 GCA_048550095.1 Gammaproteobacteria bacterium | reverse complement strand
TTCGCGCGGGGTGACGACGTCAACCTGGCCTACGATGCGGTTTTGCCGCTGGTCAACCTGTCGTCGCCTGCGGATTCGCGCCTCGTCGTAAAAGTCGGCGGCGGCCATAACTGCTGGGAAGCAGTAGCGGACGTCTGCGCGACGATCATGACCGGCTGGATCGCCGACTGGGGCGGCGCGTCGACCGGCGACTCCGCTCGTACGATCGACCTTGAAGCGCCGGTACTCAAGGACGTGGGCGACAGTAAGACGTTCCCGGCCGATTCTTCACTGTTCGCGACCACCGTGCATCCGCTGCTCACCGCGAACTGCTCGAATTGCCATAGCTCGAGCGCCGGCGGACAGGCGCAGACGCCCTATTTCGCCGAAGCCGACCCGGACGCGGCCTATGACGTGGTGAGGTCGAAGATCGACCTGGACGACCCGGCGAGTTCGCGATTGGTCGTTCGGCTGCGATCCGAATTCCATAACTGCTGGACGAACTGCAGTGACGACGCCAATTCGATGCAGACCCAAATCGAGACCTTTGCCGGCTCGATCGTGCCCACATCCGTCGATCCGGACCTGGTCATCAGTAAGGCTCTCGCGCTTTACGACGGCCTGGTCGCGAGCGGCGGCAACCGCTACGAGGCGAATCAGATCGCCCTGTGGGAGTTCAAGACGGGCGCGGGCACGACCGCGTTCGATACCAGTGGCGTCGATCCGGCCATCAACCTGACGCTGTCGGGCGAAGTCGAATGGGTCGGCGGCTGGGGCATCAACGTCAAGAGCGGCAAGGCGCAGGGCTCGACGTCGGACAGCAAGAAATTACACGACATGATCAAGGCGTCGGGTGAATACTCGATCGAAGCCTGGGTCGTGCCCGGCAATGTCGCTCAGGAAGAAGCCCGCATTGTCAGCTACTCGGCCGGCACGATGGCGCGGAACTTCCATCTCGGTCAGACGCTGTATGCCTACGACTTCTATAACCGCAGCGGCGAAACCGACGGCAACGGTGAACCGTTCATGCAGACGAATGCAGATGATGAAGACCTGCAGGCTACGCTGCAGCACGTCGTCGCGACTTATGATCCGATCAATGGCCGCCGTGTCTACGTCAACGGCGTCTCCACGGATGACGTCGACCCGGTCGCGGGCGGAACTTTGAATGACTGGGACGATACCTTCGCTTTCGTACTTGGCAACGAGGTGTCAGGCGACCGGCAGTTCGCCGGCGTATTCCGCCAGGTCGCGATCCACAATCGCGCTATGACCGAAGAGCAGATCCTGCAGAATTTCGACGTCGGCGTCGGCGAGAAATTCTTCCTGCTGTTCTACCTGTCTGATGTGGTCGCTATGCCGGACGCTTACCTCATGTTCGAGGTCAGCCAGTTCGACAGCTACAGTTACCTGTTCAAGGACCCGGTATTTATCAGCCTCGACCAGGGCGCGATGCCCGGCAGCATCCCGATGGCGGGTATACGTATCGGCATCAACGGCGCTGTGGCGCCTGTCGGCCAGGTGTACATGAACCTGAATACGACGATAACGGATACGAGCTACGATCCGGCCACGGGTCAGGCGCTTTCGGACCTCGGCACCATCATCGGCCTCGAAAAGGGTCCGGCGTCCGATGAGTTCTTCCTGAGCTTCGAGCTGCTGGGCGACGAGACAAACGTCGTGACCGAACCGGCCCCGCTTCAGCCGACCCCGGTCGACGGCGAGCCGGCTGCGGATATCGGCGTACGCACGTTCGATGAAATCAACCTGACGATGTCCAACATCACGACGGTACCGACGACCAATTCCGCGGTCGCCGCGACCTTCGACCTGGTCAAGACGCAGTTGCCGACGATCGAAGACATTGCGACGTTCTCGGCGGCCCACGAGATCGGCGTCGCGCAGTTGGCAATTCAGTACTGCGACGAACTCGTCGAGGACGATTCGCGTCGGACGGCGTTCTTCGGCGGCGCGTTCAACTTCGGGGCGACCCCCAGCGTCGCCTTCGCGGGTGCAAACCGTGACTTCGTCCTGAATCCGCTGATCGACAGGACGATGAATGTCGGCCTCAGCACGCAGCCGGACTTCGCGCTTGTCAGCGATGAGCTCGGCTACATGACGACGCCGCATCTGAACCTGATCGACCGCCTGATCGCCAGCGACAACAGCGGCGGGCAGCGGACCCGAGACATCACCAAGGCCGTATGCGCCGCCGTTATTGGCAGCGGCATCATGGCTGTACAGTAACAAGGAAATCGAGGCTTTAGCGATGCGACGGAAACGCACGAAACGCAACTACTTTGAACCGCAACGTCATCCGGACCACAAGCGCCCGGTCACGCGTCGCGAGTTTATCGGCCAGGGTTTCCTGACGGGCGCGGCATCAGTTGCCGGCGGCGGCGTCATGAGCCTGTTCGCGGACCCGCGCGCAGCTTATGCGGCGCTGTCCTCGGACCTCAACGATTTGCGTGGCCCCTGCGGCATCAACGTACTCGGCGCGGGCAAGATCCCGTTCATCTGCTTCGACCTCGCCGGCGGCGCGAACATGTCGGGCTCGAATGTGCTGGTGGGCGGCGAAGGCGGCCAGCTCGACTTCCTGTCGACGCAAGGGTATTCGAAGCTCGGCCTGCCGGCGGACATGACGCCGCCATCGATCGACCCGAACACGAACACGGACCACGTCGACCAGTCGCTGGGCCTTGCGTTCCATAGCGACAGCGCATTCCTGCGCGGCATGATGGCAAGCATGTCGCCGGGCACTGCCGCGAACGTGAATGGCGCGGTTATTCCGGCCCGGTCGGACAACGACACCGGCAACAATCCGCATAACCCGCTGTACGGCATTAACAAGGCCGGCGCTGACGGATCGCTGCTGACGCTGATCGGCTCACGAAACTCGGAGTCCGGCGGCAATTCGATGGCGCCAGCGCTAATGCTCGACCAGGAATTCCGGCCGACCAAGGTCGACCGACCGAGTGACGTGACCGGCCTTGTCGACACGGGACAGCTCGTCGCCCTGCTCGGCCAGGAAGACGCGGTCGCGGTCATGGAATCGATCTATCGCATCAGCGACATGAAGCTGGGACGCGTTTCGACCGGGCTGAACTTCCCCGACGATCCGCTGAATCCGGGCGGCGTTACCCGCGACGAGGTTATTGAAGACCTGGTTCGATGCGGCTACCTGAAGTCTGCCGATATCGCGGACCGGTTCGGCGACCCGGCAACGCTGAATCCGGAATTGGACACAGACATCGTCGGAGCCGGTGGCATCTTCAACGGCACGGAATTCGCTGCCGACCGCGAGTTCCAGAAGACCGCGGCGGTCATGAAGCTCGTCATGAACGGCTTCGCCGGTGCCGGCTGCATCACGATGGGTGGCTACGACTATCATGGCGGCGCCCGCGCCGAGGGCGAGGTCAAGGACTTCCGCGCCGGACGATGTATGGGTGCCTGCCTCGAATACGCAGCGCGCGCTAACAATGGTCAGGGTGTGCCGCTAATGATGTATGTCTTCAGCGACGGCTCCCTGTCGAGCAACGGCACGATCGACAATTCGGTCGACGGACGCGGCAAGGGCGAGTGGAGTAGTGACAACAGCTCGACGGCTGCGTCATTCTTCCTGGTTTACAATCCCGGGGGACGCGCGACACTGGTCGGCGCGACCCCGGAAGAACAGGCCATGCATCAGCAGATCGGGTACATGCGGAGCGACGCATCGGTCGAGACCGGCGCGACGCCGGCGGCCAATAACGTCAATCTGCTCGTCGAAACAGTGATCCTGAACTACATGGCATTGCACGGCGAACAGGGGAACTTCGAGAGCCTGTTCATGAACCACGGGCTCGGCAACTCGACGCTGCGCGACAGCCTGGTCGCCTTCAACCAGATCGTCAGCGGCACGATCTAGCGAACGCAGGGGCCGGAGTCGAATAGTCCGCGAGCCGGGCTATTCGACTCCGGCCCCTTTTTATTGGTTAAACTGCGTCCCATGCTGGACGCCCTACTCGCCTGCCCG
>JBLYYV010000384.1:0-2588 GCA_048550095.1 Gammaproteobacteria bacterium | reverse complement strand
CCGGGGACGTCGCGCGTGATGCTCTCCTGTGAAACGTCGGGGTCATACTCGGGCACGACCGGCACGATGATGCCCGGGAACACCTTGCCGAGCCCGATGTAGAAGCTCTCGTTGCGACCTTCCCAGTCGAACCCCTTGATCATCGCGCAGCGCAGGGCCCAGTTGCGCTTCGCGCGCACCGGATCTTCGTTGTAGCCGATCTCGGGAAAATCCAGGTTGAAGGCGCTGAAGATGAAGCCGGCCTCGACGCCGACGTACATGTTGTACTTCTCGGCATACTCGGGCTTCAGGGCAACCGGATTCTTGGAGGCCAGCACCTGGTCGACCTTCTCGTCCGGGATGCCGCCATACTGGATCTCGTTGCCTTTAGTGAAAGAGTTCCAGCGCGCCGAAGCATCGTTGATGAAATCGATCTCCAGCCGGTCGATAAACGGCGGCGACCGGCCTGCGATGCTGGCGACGCCGGTGTATGCATGTTTTACCGGGTCGTAGCCTTCGAACTCGAGGTCGACCGGCTCCTGCCGATAGCCCGGGTTCCGGTCGAAGATAATTTTCGACGTGTCGTATGAAATCACCTTGAACGGTCCCGAGCCGATCGGCTTGACCGCGAACTCCTTGCCGTACTTCTCGACCGCTTCGCGCGGCACGATCGCCGAGTAGCCCTGCGACAGGGTATACAGCAGCTGCGGGTATGGCTTGATGAGTTCGATCCTGATCGTGTGATCGTCGAGCGCCCGCAGGCCCTCGATTTCGGCGTCGTAGTCCGAGCCCGCCGCTTTCCATTCGTCGAGCCCGACGATGCGGCCACTCCAGAGCCACGCGCCCTGCGGCCGGGTCTTCGGGTCGAAGTGTCGCTTGATCGAATAGACGAAGTCGTCGGCGACGAGTTCGCGCCCTTTGCCGCCCGGGAACGCCGGGTCGTCAACGAAGTACACGCCCGGCTTGATTCGGATGGTGTACACGAGGCCGTCCTCCGAGATCTCCGGCCACTCGGCGGCGAGATTCGTCTTCAGCTCGTAGGGACGCGCCAGGTACTTGTAAGCGAACAATGTGTCGTATGCGTTCAGCATGACGAAGTTCGCGTAGACGTTAGCAGCCTGCACCGGGTCGAGGCTCGTCGGCGCCTGATCCATCGCATGACGATAGACCTTGAGGCCCTCCGGCGTCGTGGTCGCACCGCCGTTGGATTCGGGCGTCTCACCACCCCCGCAGCTGACGAGCATCAACAGGGCGATAGCGGGAATTGAACGCGCGACAATTCTTTGCATGGACTCTCGATTAAGACACGTATGCGAAACGCCAGAGTTTACAGTGTTCGCGTATTCAGCATTGCGTGTTCGGAGATGCTCGTCCAGTCCGTGACGGAATCACGATACGCGATGAACGAACCTGCGACGCGCGCCACGAGCGGATCCGCGGCGGCCATGTCGGCGATGAGCTCGTCCGCGAGGCCGCGCAACTCGCGCAGGACGTCATCGGGGAACGGGCGAATCTCTATGTTCTCGTCCGCGCGCACCTGCTTCAGTGCCTCGGCGTTGCGCGCCGTGAACTCGGCCTCCATCTGATCGTTGACGGCGCTGCAAGCGATTTCGACGATCGCCTGCAGGTCGTCGGGCAGCTTCGCGAACGCCGCCTGGTTCACGATGCACTCGAGCACCGGACCCGGCTCCTGCCACCCCGGGTAGTAGTAGTACTTCGCAGCCTTGTGCAGGCCGAACGCGATGTCGTTGTAAGGACCGACCCATTCGGTCGCATCGATCGTGCCGGTCTGCAGTGCCGTGAAAATCTCGGCACCCGGCAGATTGACCGGCGTGCCACCGGCCCGCCGCAGCACCTCGCCGCCGAGACCCGGAATCCGCATCTTCAACCCGGCGAGATCCGCCAGTGAGTTGATCTCCCGATTGAACCAGCCGCCCATCTGCACGCCGGTATTGCCCGCGGGGAAGGGCACGAGCCCGAACCGGTCATACACCTCGCGATACAGCTCGAGGCCGCCGCCGTAGTAGAGCCAGCCCTTCATCTCCTGCGCATTGATCCCGAACGGGATGGCGGTGAAAAACTGTGTCGCCGGAGATTTGTTCTTCCAGTAGTAGGCCGCGCCATGACCGATCTCGGCGGTGCCACTCGATACGGTGTCGAATACCTCCAGCGGCGGGACGAGCTCGCCCCCGGCGTATACCTTGATGCTCAAACGCCCGCCCGACGCGCGCTCGATGAATTTGGCCAGGTTCGCGGCGCCGGTGCCCAGGCCCGGGAAATTCGGCGGCCAGGTCGTGACCATTTTCCACGTGAAACGCTCCCCGGCGGCACCCGGACCGCAATCTTCGGCCTGTTTGGCACAACCGGCCACCGCCAGCGCTCCGGCGCCGGCCAACATATCGCGACGTTTCATCGAGGATCTCCCTGTGGAATCGCGCCATGGTAGCAGGCCGCGATCGGTCGCTCACGCGATCCTCAAGCGCGACGCGGGTTTCAGGCGATACTGACAGACCCAGCTCCACCAAAGTTGAGAAATACGCTGATTCTTCCAATTTTTGTCTATAGTGGGAATATATTTCCTATAAATTGCGTTTTTATTAATTATAGTG
>JBLYYV010000383.1:0-8326 GCA_048550095.1 Gammaproteobacteria bacterium | reverse complement strand
GCGTAGTTTTCCGGCCCGATATTCAGTGACGAAAGATCCATGACGTACGTGGATATATTGTCGCGTCCTGATTCACTTCGCGCGAACAACATCTTGCTGCCATCCTTCGACAGCGACGGGAGACCATCGAAGCCGATGTTATAGGTGAGCCGCAACGGCGCTTCCCCGCCCAAGTCGCCCAGAAATACCTCCCAGTTACCCCCGTCGATGATCCTGACAAACACGTAGTGCCGTCCGTCGGCGGCCGGGTAGGGCGCCCAGTTCATGTCGCGATCGAAAGTTCGCTGGGTCAGTTCGGTGCCGTCGTGTTTGATCGTGAAGACGGTCATGGGTGTCGGTTTCACTTTGCCATGCTCACTGGATCGCCACGCCCGGAACAGGATCGTCTCGTTATCCGGCAGGTAGAAAGGCGCGCCGGGCTGCCAGTCCTCGGTGAACGTGATCTGGCGCTCGTCCGTCCCGTCCGGGCGCATGCGCCACAGGTTCAGGTTGCCGTCGATCTGCCGGCCGAACACGATCCACTCGCCGTTCGGTGAGATCGATACCTCGGCTTCGTACCACTCATTGTCGGTCAGTCGAACGATATTCTCGCCGTTGAGGTCGGCGGTATATAGCTCTGCACCCTGCGGATAGTCGTCCTCTCTCGCCCAGTCACCCAGCGGCATGTCCATATTGTCCTTCGTGGACGTGAACACGATGCGTTCCTGGTCGGGGAAAAAATAGGAGCAGGCATCCTGACCGCGATCGTTGATTCGGCGATTGACCTTGCCGTCGTCGGAGAAAATGTAGGTCAGCGCACCGCCGATGCGCCCATCCGCGGGTTTTTGCGCATCCGGGTCCTGGGTCTGGGCGATGAGGTGGTAGTCGTCGGGTGCATAGTAAGCCTCGGCCGCCGGTGGAATGTTGGGGATGATCCGTACCGGTAATTCCTTGGTCTTGTCGATTGGTGGGCCCTTATATGGGCTGGCTCCGGAGATCGCGTCGGCACGCCGTGCTTTCTCCTGCGCGGCAGCAACAGTCGCCAGCAAAAAGGCGGCACAGACCGTAATGGCAAGAGGCAGCAGTCTGGTGATGGTCATTGGTCGTTTCCCCTTGATTGTGTTTGCGTTTCGCGGTGACGGTTTATCGCGTAGTCATCCGGCTTTCCCTTGAACGGCATCAATAGCATGCCAGGGAGCAGGGTGATCTGCCGCGGATCATGATACCCGTGAATACCGATGACCATACGCTGGTGCCCGGCCAGCGGCTGAGCTCGATAGGTTCCGAACAGCCGGTCCCACCACGGCAGGCTGAACCCGAAGTTACTGTTCGCTTCGTCGTATTCGACGGAATGATGAACGCGATGCATGTCGGGGGTAACGACGATCAGGCGCAGGATGCGATCGACGGCATCCGGCAGTCGGATGTTGCCATGATTGAACATCGCCGTTGCGTTCAGGATGATTTCGAACAATACGACTGCGACTACCGGCGGGCCGAGCACGAGGATCGTAGTTAGCTTGATCAGCATCGAGATGATGATCTCGAGTGGATGAAAGCGGGTCCCGGTCGTCACGTCGTATTCGGGGTCGGCATGATGGACGCGATGCAGGCGCCAAAGAATCGGCACCGCATGAAACATGACGTGCTGCAGGTAGATGATCATATCCAGCGCGACGATCGACAAGACGATCGTTGGCACCGGCGGAAGCGAGTAGATATTCAGCAATCCCCAGCCATTCTGCATGGCGAGTGCCGCGAGGGTGACGGCGGCAGCCGGCAACAGCAGCCGCACGACGATTGAATTCAGTACGACAAGCCCGAGGTTGTTGCTCCACCTCAGCAGCTTCGAACTCGACGGAGTCCGTCGTGGCGATGCGATTTCCCATGCCGCGACAGCGGCCAGGACGCCGAAGAAGAAGCCCAGGCGCACGTAGACTTCATTCGTCAGCAACCAGTCGTTCCAGGTCATTCTTCGCGCTCCTCGCTTGCATAGTCGCTGCCAGTGAAGCAAACGGTCAATAGCTGCGTCGCATCGTTGCGACTGCCGCCACTTGCGGTCGTTCGGCGACTATTTGACAATAATGCCAGTTTCAAGCGTGGGGCCGTAGCTCAGCTGGGAGAGCGTCGCGTTCGCAACGCGAAGGTCGGGAGTTCGATCCTCCTCGGCTCCACCACTCGGTTTCCCTTCGTCTCATAATGTGACGCACACCATACTTTCGCTGTCCCGCACGGTTTATGTTCACGCAGTACGAGAGGTTTATGCGTTGGTGTCGTCATGAGTTGGATTGAGCTTGTAAAACGTGGTTTCGGCTTCAGGAAGAAGTCGGCACCGCTGCCGCCTATCAGGACGGTCAGGGATCCTGCGGAAGTCCGCCAGGAGCGGCTCGCTCAGCGTGCCGAGCGTGCGGATGATTTACCCCCGCTGGTCGCGCCGGCACCGGGCGCGAAAAAAATCATCGCTGCGGTGGATCCGAACAAGAAAGAGCTGGACATGTTCGATACGGGTTCCCTGGAGATAGCGGCCGACGGCGGTGACAGCGACAATCCCTACGATACCCAGAGCTGGCAGATGAGCGGGCCGCAGGGGCCGCGCAGGGTCGATGACCTGAGCGCCATCAACAAGGATCGCAAGTCGGGTGAACCCGACAATCCTTACGACACGATCGTCACCAAGAAAGGTTGGTAGTCGACCGCAGATTCAAATGAACCAATACAATCGGGGCCGCGTTGCTGGTGACAGCGACGCGGCCCCGTTCTTTTTAGTTGCAAAAAATTAAAGTCGCAGCCCGCCGTCGATATCGAAGCAGCGGCCCGATACGTAGTCATTTTGAAAGATAAATTCGACCGTCTGCGCGATCTCGTCCGGTTGGCCCATGCGGCGCAGCGGTATGCCTGACGTGAGTTTGTTGCGTGCTTCTTCTTTCATCCCCATGACCATCTCAGTCTCGATGAAGCCGGGCGCCACCGCCGCGGCACGAATACCGTAGCGCGCGAGTTCCTTCGCCCAGGCGACGGCCATGGCCTGCACGCCGGCCTTGGCGGCTGAATAGTTCGTCTGCCCCATATTGCCCGCGCGCGAGATGCTCGAGATGTTGATGATGACACCCTTCGAGCCGGTGTCGATCATGCGTTGTGCCGCTTCGCGGCCACACAGGAAGACCCCGGTCAGGTTCACGTCGATGACCTGCTGCCAGTGTTCGAGCGACATCTTCGATACGAGTTCGCCGTCCCGATACTTCACGAGCAGCCCGTCGCGGGTGATACCGGCATTATTGACGAGCCCGTCGATGCTGCCGAAGTCCGCCACGACCGCGTCGAACAGTTTGACGACATCGTCTTCAATTGCCACGTTCGCGCCGTAGGCTTTCACGGTCGCGCCGGCCGATTCGCAGGCGGCCGCGGCATCCGCGACGCTGCCGGCGTCGAGATCGACCAAGGCCAGGTTGCACTGATGCGCCGCTAGGCGTTTCGCCATGGCCGCGCCGAGACCTCGGGCTGCGCCGGTGATCACTATTGTCTTATTATTCAGGTCCATCGGGTCGTCCTTGTTCGTGTGTCGCGAAGCGCGAAATTCTAGCATGTGACGCCCCGGACCGGCCGCCGCTGCGGCGACACAGGGAGTCACTTTTGAACAAGCTTTTCGATCTCTCCGGCCGCATCGCGCTGGTGACCGGCGCGGGCAGCGGCTTGGGCAGGGGTTTCGCGCTCGCCCTGGCCGAGGCGGGCGCCACCGTGGCGGTCGCGGCGCGCAGGGGCGACCGACTTGCCGAAACCGTCGATACGATCGTCGCTGCGGGCGGATCAGCGGCGGCGTTTTCGCTCGACGTGACGGATCGCGATCGCCTCGCTGGCGTATTCGATGCAATCGAGGCGCGCTTCGGCATCGCGGATATCGTTGTCAATAACGCGGGCATCGCCCGCAGTGGTTTGCTGGCAGACATGGCGGACACTGACTGGGATGCCGTCATCGACGTCAATCTGACCGCCGTGCACCGGGTGGGCGCGGAAGCGGCGCGGCGTTTACTGGCCGCGAAAAGGGGCGGCTCGATCATCAATATCGCGTCGATACTCGGTCTGCGAGTCAGTGCCGGCCTCGGTGCATACATCGCGGCCAAGTCCGCGGTCGTTCAGCTCACGAAGGCGCAGGCGCTCGAGTGGGGGCCGCGCGGTATTCGCGCCAATGCGGTCGCGCCGGGGTACTTCGAGACTGAAATCAACATGGGCTATTTCGACACGCCGGCCGGTCAGGCCATGGTCGAGCGTATACCAATGCGCCGCATCGGCGAGATCGACGAGCTGCGAGGCGCGCTGCTGTTGCTGGCGTCTGACGCCGGCTCATACATGAACGGCAGCATCATCAACGTTGACGGCGGGCATCTGTCCAGCAGCCTGTGACGCGGCGTACATGTTCATACTGGCGAGGCACGTTCGGGCGCGCCTGCTAGAATCGAGAGCATTCATGATCGAGACATCGATCCCGCGCCCAATTTGATAAAAGGAACCAGCGCTCCAATGAAAACGAAAAAAGGCTATGCCAACGGACCGTTCGGGCAATTGCACTATAAGGAATGCGGTGACGGTATCCCCGTCGTCATGGTGCACCAGTCACCTGATTCTTTGGTGCAATTCGACGCCGTCATGCAGCCGCTGGCGCAGGCCGGCATCCACGCGATCGCGGTCGACATTCCCGGCCTGGGCATGTCCGACGTTCCTGATCACCCCCCAACCGTGGCCGAGTATGCGCCGATGGTCACCGCGATCATGGATCACTTCGGTTTCGACAAGGCGAACGTGCTCGGGCATCACACCGGCGCGATCATCGTCACCGAGGCAGCGTTGCAGAGCCCGGAACGCATTGACAAGATCGTCCTGAACGGGCCGCTGCCGCTGACCGACGAGGAGCGCGCGTTCTTCATGGGTATGGTCGAGAACGAGAAATCGTGGGCGCCGCGCTGGGACGGGAGCCACCTGACCGAGATCTGGGCGGGGCGGCGGGCGGCGCAGGAGACCTGGTCCAACCTGGAGGCCTTCAACACGCATTTCATTCACGGTCAGCTCGCCGGCTCGACCGTCTGGTATGCCCATGACGCCGTCATGAAATACAAGCATGAGGATGCGCTGCCGAAGATCCAGCATTCATGCCTGATCCTCGCCAACACCGGCGACGCCATCTACGCGCAGTCGCTGCGCGCGAAAGAGATGCGTCCGGATTTTGCGTACGCGGAACTTGAAGGCGGCACGATCGATATCATCGACGAACAGCCGGAGGCTTGGGCCAGGGCGGTCGCGGGGTTCCTGAAGGGCTGATGGTTTGCGGGCTTGCAACGCCCGGCGCTGATGCCTTTTTGCGAACAGCGTTGTAGAAAAACAGCCAGAAATCAGCGACAGTCACGACCGGATTTACTGCGTCGTCCGACAGGTTAACGAGAATGCCGAGAGTCAGGATTCATCTCATCGCCGCCGCGCGACCGAATTTTATGAAGGTCGCGCCGCTATATCATGCGCTGGGGAAGGAATCCGATGCGTTCGACGTGCGCATCGTCCATACGGGCCAGCACTACGACGCTAATATGTCCGATAGCTTCTTCGCCGACCTCGGCATGCCGGAGCCGCATTTTCATCTCGGTGTCGGCAGCGGTACCCACGCCGAGCAGACCGGACGCACCATGATCGAGTACGAGAAAGTCTGCGTCGCGGAGCAGCCTGACTGGGTGGTTGTCGTGGGCGACGTCAACGCGACGGCGGCGGTTACGCTCGTTTGCACCAAGCTGCATGTGCCGATCGTGCACCTCGAGGCGGGCCTGCGGAGCCGCGACCGGACGATGCCGGAAGAGATCAATCGGCTCGTCACCGACGCCGTTGCGGACCTCCTGTGGACGCCATCGCCGGACGGCGACGAAAACCTGCTGGCCGAAGGTGTGCCTGCCGAGCGAATCGAGCGCGTCGGCAACATCATGATCGACTCCTTCGAGATGATGCGCGAGCGTATCGAGGCCGCCGGCACCCGTGAGCAATTCGGGCTCCAGGGCCAGCGCTACGGCATCGTGACGATGCACCGTCCGGCCAACGTCGATGATCCTGCGACCCTCGAATTACTCGTCGATCAGCTGTGCGCTGTGGCGGAGTCGATCGAGCTCGTTTTCCCGGTGCATCCGCGCACGCATAAGCGGCTCGAAGACACCGGCCTGATCGACAGGATCGGCAACGCGGCGGGCATCACGATGACCGAACCGATGGGCTACATCCAATTCATGAACCTGGTGACCGGCGCGCTCGTCGCGATCACCGACTCGGGCGGGCTCCAGGAAGAGACGACTTATCTCGACATTCCATGCATTACCTTGCGTCCGAATACGGAGCGTCCGATCACGATCACAGAGGGGACGAACAAGCTCGTGCAACCGGCCGACCTGCAGGCACAGGTGGCCAAGGTTCTGGCCGGCGACTGGCCCAGCGGACGCAAACCCGACCTGTGGGACGGCGCCACGGCCGGCCGCTGCGTCGCGAGCCTGAAGAAGCATCTCGGGCTGGCCTGACCACTTCGGAAATCCACGATGCAACCGGCAGGCGTTTCCCTTGCGCCCCCCGGTGCGGCCGGTATAGTGGCCGCATCCTCACGAAAGGCCCCGGAAATCAATGCATCCGGGCCCAATAACAAAGGTTTCAACAGATGTCCGGACCCCTCGAAGGCGTAAAGATCCTTGAACTCACGGCCGTTGTACTGGGCCCGTTTGCATGCCAGATGTTGGCGGATATGGGCGCCGAGGTCATCAAGGTCGAGCCGCCGCACGGCGATAGCAACCGGTCGCTGGGCGCCTCGCATACGAAGGGCATGGCCGCGCTCTACCTGACCTGCAACCGCAACAAGCGCAGCCTCGTGCTCGACCTGAAGCAGGAATCCGGTCGCAAGGCAGCGCTGGAGCTGGCGAAAAACGTCGATGTCGTCATTCATAACAACCGGCCGCAGACGATGACGAAACTCGGGTTGGCATACGAGGACATCAAGGCGGTGAATCCGGGCGTTATCTACTGCGGCAGCTACGGCTATGGTAAGGAAGGGCCTTATGGGGCCAAGGGCGCGCTGGACGATTCGATCCAGGCCGTCAGCGGGATCGCGATGTTGCAGGAGATGGTGCTCGGCGAGCCCCGCTACCTGCCGACCGTCGTTGCGGACAAGACCACGGCGATGGCTGTCGTGTTCGCAGTCACCTCGGCGTTGTATCACCGCGAGAAAACCGGCGTGGGCCAGGAGATCGAGGTGCCGATGTTCGAGACGATGGTGTATTACGTCATGGCCGAGCACCTGTGGGGAATGACATTCGAGCCACCGTTGGGCAGCGCCGGCTACAAGCGCCTGATGAGCCATCATCGCAAACCGTACAAAACGCTGGATGGCTACATCGCGATCCTGCCGTATCTCGACAATCACTGGCGTCAGTTCTGTGAACTCGCGGGTCGCGAGGATCTTCTTGACGACGAGCGTTTCACGACGCTATCGGATCGCGTCAAGAACATTGACGACACGTATCAGGAGACGGCCGCCACGATGGCCACGAAGACCACCGGCGAGTGGCTCGAGATTTTCGGTGAGACGAGCGTGCCGACGATTGTCGTTAACACCCTGGACGGACTCACGACCGATCCGCACCTGCAGGCCGTGGACTTCTGGCAGATGAAGGAGCACCCGACCGAAGGCATGCTGAGGATGGCGAAGTTCCCGGTCAACTTCTCCGAGTCGCCGGCAACGTTGCGCAGCCTGCCGCCGCAACTTGGAGAAGATAGCGTCGAGATCCTGCTGGAGGCGGGCATCGAGCAGGAAGAGATCGATGCGATGTTGGCGTCGCGGGCGACGCTGCAACCCGACGACTAAACGCAACTGAAGGGGTCAGAGTCAAATTGCCGCGGTGCGGGCGCACCGCGGCAATTTGACTCTGACCCCTTAAATTTAGAGGTTATAGATCCTCAGCGTGTTGTCGCGCATCAGCTTGCGGCGGGCTGCCGGCTTCAGCCCCAGCGCATCGATGTCTTCGATCGTGCGTTTGAAGGGAAGAACCGGATAGTCAGTCCCGAAAATCACTTTGTCCTGTCCGAACGAGTTGATGTACTTCGTGAAGCTCGCCGGCCAGTACTTCGGTCGATGCGCATCGCAACCGATGTAGACGTTCTTGTGCTTCCACGCCATCGCGATCATCTCGTCGACCCATGGAATGCCGACATGGATGCCGATCAGCTTCAGTTCCTGAAAGTCACACGCCACCGGGTCGAGTGAGATCGGTCGGCCGACGCTCTCGCAGGGATAGTCGGGCGAATAGACCATCGACTGGCCGACCTGCATCTGGATCGG